>JAIOIM010000199.1 GCA_019912505.1 Ignavibacteriaceae bacterium | reverse complement strand
GATTATTATAAAATGGGAAGTAAGTTTATTCTTAAATTAAAATTTATTAGCGCGGCTGTTTTTGCGGCAACATTATTTTGCGGTAATACAGCGGCGCAAAATTTAGAGTCACTAACTTTTTATTCAACTTACTCGACTGCTGTAACGAGTGAGTTTCTGGGCAAGTCAAATAAAATTAGTGTCTACCGTGCTGAAGGTTACGGCGGAGGGGCTGAGTTTTCGTTTCATATATACGATAAATTTTATATAAACTTAAACGGCGGATTTACTCATTATACAATCCAGCAGGATTCCGCGCTTCTGCAATGGCATTGGCGCTTTTGGGATGATAGATACCGTAACCGTGTTAAAGCCGATCTTGCAGCCGATTCAAATCTTGCAGCAACAATAACGCCTATGCAGACGATGGATATAATACCTGTTATACTTACCTTAAACTATAAATTTGAGCCGGTAAAAAATTTGTTCATTACACCTTATGCAGGCGGCGGCATTTTGTTTTATACCCGCAGCTTATTTATAAACGAGTATTGGGAAAAATATTTTACACAAGTTAACTATTCTTTCAGCTACAGTTTCCGCAACTTTGCCGATGATAAAAAAGGCAACCCTGCGGTAATAAACGGCGGTGTTGATATTACATATAAGTTGAGCGAAATTTTTAGAATCCAGTCGAAGTTTAACTTTTATCACGTAATAAAAACAGAAGGCTCGATGGGTTATAACGATTTTCCCTTTTACAACGCAATAAATTTTAATCTTGGTTTAACATTCATGTATTGATTATGAAGATATTAAAATACTTTTTTCTTTTTACAATAACAGCGCTCGTTTTTTACGGCACCGCCGAAGCACAAAACCATTACGTGTTTGGCGCAAATGGTTCTTATTATATACCGTTCGGTTCGCTTGCCGATCGTTTCAAACCAACAGCCGGCGGTTCATTTTATTTCGGAAAAGAAACAGACGAAATATGGACGTGGCTGGGACGCGCTGAGTATTTTATATTTGATAATGAAAACACCGAAAAACTTTTTTTAAAAAGAAAATTGAAAGTCAACGGTGTTGAAAGCGATTATGAAATTCCCCTGCCCGATTTAAAACTATCACTCGAAGCCGCAGGTTTTGCAGCCGTTGCCGAGTTTAAAATTTTAGAAACAAATTTCTTAAATGTTAAGGGCACATTCGGATTCGGGATTACACGCTGGTTATACGAACGAAGCGCTTATTATGATTCGCTATATATCGATACAACCGGTGCAGGCGGTATGAAACTTGCACAGGTGTTAAACGTTCCCGCAGGTTCACAAGTTGATTGGAGCGGCACTTTTGATCTTGGAGTAGACGTTAATGTAAATGTTTACGGTCCTGTTTGGATAAATACAGGCGTACGCTACAAAGCAATTATAGGAGAAATTTGGCCCGCGTTAGATCTTGATTTTGAAAACATTAGCACATTCCAGATGTTCGATATAAGGGCAGGTGTAAGAATTAAGCTTTGAATAGATGATGGCTCTATAAAATCATTAAATCTTGGAATTGTCTTATGATTTTTCTTGTTTTATTTATGGAGTTGTTATAATTTATCAAAGGAATTATTTAATTTCATAGTGTTGTTCAATCAACTTCTATCCATTTCATGACTAATAAATCAAAGGACTTATGCTGACTTCAGTAGAAATATGTGCCGGTGCCGGAGGACAAGCCCTTGGTTTAGAGCAAGCTGGATTTGAACACCTCGCACTTGTCGAAATTGAGCCATTAGCATGCGAGACACTAATCTTAAACAGACCGTATTGGAATGTAATACAGGGAGATGTTAGAAATTTTTCTGCGGAAGAATATCTAAATATTGATTTATTGGCTGGCGGAGTTCCCTGCCCTCCTTTTTCAATTGCAGGCAAACAACTTGGTCGTCTCGATGAGAGAGATTTATTTCCTGAAGCTTTAAGACTTGTAAAGGAAGCTACTCCAAAGGTAGTAATGTTGGAAAATGTCCGTGGGCTGATGGATAAAAAATTTGCGAGTTATAGAGAAAGTATTTTGTCTGAGCTTAAAGAGTTAGGTTACGAATGTGATTGGAAACTTATTAATGCTTCTGATTATGGAGTTTCGCAGCTAAGACCCAGAGCAATTTTAATTGCAATGAAACCACAGTATTTCAAATTCTTTAAATGGCCTAACAAACATAAAGCTTCACCTATAACTGTGGGAGAACTACTTTATGAAGAAATGAGTTCGCTGGGATGGAAGAATGTTGATAAATGGAAAAATCAGGCTGATGCAATTGCACCGACCTTAGTTGGAGGTTCTAAAAAACATGGGGGAGCTGATTTGGGACCAACGAGAGCAAGGGCGGCTTGGGAAGCATTAGGAGTTGACGGTTTAGGCTTAGCTAATCTTCCGCCGATGAACAATTTTGATTCAATGCCCAAACTGACATTAAAAATGGCGGCATTAGTGCAGGGATTTCCTAAAGAGTGGAATTTTGTCGGAAAAAAAACTCCTGCATATAGACAAGTTGGAAATGCTTTTCCTCCACCGGTAGCTAGAGCAATAGGCATGTCAATTATAAAAGCAATCAAAGAATATGAAATTAAAGCAGACAAAACAAAAAGGTTCAAGAGCCAGGTTGCGTGAATTTTTCTTGGCAAATGTTGGAAAAGCTTTTAACTCAGATACACTCAGAAGAATAGCTGGTACAAGTGAGTGGGCAAGGCGTGTACGGGAGTTGAGAAACGAAGAGGGATTAAATATTGCAACCCATAACGACAGAAGTTCTTTGAAAATGGGTGAATATATGTTGCTTGATCTTAAAATAAAACCCTCGTTTGAAAGAGACATCTCAAAAGAAACAAGAGCATTTGTTTTAGATAGGAATGGCTATACCTGCCAGATGTGCGGAGCGGCTGCGGGTGAGGCGCACCCATTTGACCAGGGAAGAAAAACTCGTCTGCACATTGGACATATTATTGATAAATCAATGGGAGGAACCGATGACCCGGCAAACCTTAAAGCAATTTGTTCGGTTTGTAACGAAGGGGCATCCAACATTACTTTAAATAGACCACAAGCTATAAAACTACTCGCACAAATTAGACGTGCACCAACCTCCGACCAACTTGATATTTTGAAGTGGATAATTAAAAAATTCCCAGTTCAAGCCCTTAAAATATTAAGGGATTTCAATACATAATTAAAATTTTTCGTTTACGGAGTTTTATTTAATACACTTCCCTTGTAAATAAATTATTAATTTTTTGTTGAGGTTGGATGATATCCCAAACAGAGTTATAACTGAAAAACTCTCAAACTGTTCGTCTGCATTTAGAAACCATCTTTTGATAACTTAAAAGTCATTATGAAAAAAATAATTTCCCAATTAGTAATTATTTCATTTTTTCTCGCCTCATGCGGCGGGGCAAAGGAGACAGAAACCGAAGCTGTAAGGGTAAGAGGCGTATGGTTAACAAACGTCGATAGTAAGGCGCTAAACTCAAAAGAAAATATTATTGAAACTGTAAAGCTGTGTAATGAACTCGGCTTTAATACAATATTTGTTGTTACATGGAATAAGGCAATGACAACATTTCCGAGTAAAGTTGTAAAGCAGCTTACCGGTGTTGAGATTGACACAATGTTTACTGGGCGTGACCCACTGCGTGAGCTAATCGACGAAGCACATAAAAATAATATAAAAGTTTTTGCCTGGTTCGAGTTCGGTTTTTCATCATCATACAACCAAAACGGCGGAATATTATTAAAAGCGAAACCGGAGTGGGCTGCAAAAGACTCCGCGGGTAATCTCGTTAAAAAAAATAATTTCGAATGGATGAACGGGTTTAATCCGGAAGTTCAAAATTTTATGCTCTCCTTAATTATGGAAGTTGTAAACAACTATGATGTTGACGGAATACAGGGAGATGACAGGCTGCCTGCAATGCCGTCTGAAGCCGGTTACGATGAATACACAGTTAATCTTTACAAACAACAGCACAATGGAATTGAACCGCCGAAATATTCAAAAGACAGCACGTGGTTGCAGTGGCGCGCCGATTTGCTCACCGATTTTATGCGCCGGATTTATGAAACGGTAAAAGCGGCAAAACAAAATGTAATTGTATCGGTGGCACCGAGTATTTATCCATGGAGCAAAGAAGAATATTTGCAGGATTGGACGGCATGGGTTGAAAAAGGTTACGTAGATTTAATATGCCCGCAGCTTTATCGTTATGAAACCGAAAGGTATTTTACGGCTCTCGATGATATTGTTGATCGATATATATCCGAGAAAAACCTTTACAAATTTTATCCCGGTATTTTACTAAAAGTAGGTTCCTATTACGCTTCAAAAGATTATATAAAGAAAGTTGTAGCATACAACCGGAGCAAAGGAATAAACGGCGAAGTGTTTTTCTTTTTCGAAGGGTTGAAGAAATATCATGAATTCTTTCGCGATTCTTTATATCACAACAAAGTAAAATTTCCGCAATTATTAAAAACCAAAAGCTAAAAATCGTATATGAAAAAATTATTATCCCGGCGTCACAGACTAACCAAAGGATGTCTTTTCAAAATTAAAATCTGTATTGATGATTAAATCCGCTTAAACAATCACACTGTTCTCATCGAAAAGATTGGCAAAAATATTTTACTGCCTAATATGCCTTTTAATTTTCTACTCTAAGAACCGGATAAGTTTTTCCACTTAACAAATATTTAAACTCTTTGTAAACAACAAGTCCAATTATAGATTGCGGCTCAAGTGCCAACACGAGCATGTTGCTGTACAGCTGGTTTATCGGAACAATAAAATATCCGCCGGGAGAGTAGGCACCTCTGAAGTCTTCTTTATCGGTGTTAACTTTTGCAATCTTATCGCCTTCCAGCATCAAGGAATCATCAACGGAAATATTGTAAACTTTCAGAACCTGCCTGTCATCGGGCACAAAATTTTTATATTCAATTTCATGTTTGTTCATCCAGGCAACAAGTAGCGAATCAGCTTTCGGAATTAAATATGCAGCAGGTTTTTTTATTGTCAGCAGCGGTTCAATTGCTGAGTTATAATTGGTAACAGTTATTAAACTGTCTTTGCCGCTGTAAACTGAACGAAGGTTTAATAAAAGAGTATCTTTTCCTTTCGCATGATCCATTCTAATCGCAACATCCGCTCCGGCTCTGGAGAGTTTTAGTTTTTCACGTGCCGTGTTTACAGTTTTTTTTATTTCATCTTTGTTTAGGTACGAATATTCGAGAAGTGCTCTCATTCCGGTTTCCTGCCCTTCGGCGCGATGTTTTATATTATCAGTTTCGCCATCCGCGCCATTTAAACCTTCCATAATAAATGAAAGAGTATTTAAT
>JAIOIM010000198.1 GCA_019912505.1 Ignavibacteriaceae bacterium | reverse complement strand
CTGTTTACAGTCACTTGCATTAGCACAAGATAAAGTAAAAATAAGCGGGGCGGCATTCGGCGATTATTTTTATAACATCGAGAATTCATCCATCGCTAAAAAAGATTTGAACGGATTTCAGTTTAGAAGAATATTTTTTACAACCGATTTTGCAGTGGCAGATAATTTTGATTCCCGCTTTCGTCTCGAAGCTGACCAGAGCTCCAATTCACTAACAACTGGCGGCAAGCTTGGCGTAATGGTTAAAGATGCTTACTTAAAGTGGAAAGGAATTTTTGACGGTTCGGATTTAGTTATGGGTATCTCCCCTACACCAGCTTTTGACGCTTCGGAAGCTGCATGGGGTTATCGAACATTAGAGAAAACGATTTTAGACCTTGACGGAATCGTTTCTTCAAGAGATTTCGGTATTGATTTGAAAGGTAAATTAACCGGAAGCGGTTCTGTAAATTATTGGGTAAAGATTGCAAACAACAGCGGTAACGCCCCGGAAACAGATAAGTATAAAAGAATTTATGGATTACTTAAATTCAAACTTTCAGAAAACTTGCAAGCAACCGTTTATGCCGATTTTACTTTCAAAGCAGATAAACTTGATGCATTTGATAACCAGGGAAAATCAAACAATCAAGTTGTTGGTTCGGCGTTCCTCGGATACAAACAGAACGAAGATTTTTCTATCGGTGTTGAAGCTTTTGCAACAACAATCCAAAACAATTTTACAAAATCGGCTGCTGAAGCATTGCAAAACCAAACCGGCATTGGGTTCTCTGTATGGGGCTGGGGAGCATTATCTGAAACTATAAAATTAGTCGGAAGATTTGATAACTACGACCCGAATAGTAACTATGATGCAGACGGAACTTCATTTTTTATGGCAGGGGTTGATTATAAAGCCGCCAAAAATGTTAGTGTAATTCCAAATGTTCAATTTTTCAATTATCAAGCTAAAGACGCATCTGGAAAAACTAAAAAAGATTTGACTGCACGGGTTACTTTGGCTTATACATTTTAATTGTTTTAAGGAGAACAAAATGAGATTTCAAAAAATTATTTCGGCTCTATTTCTTACTCTTGCATTTTCAATTTTAACGCATGCACAGCTTCAATTAAACGGTGCCGGGGCAACATTCCCTACGGTTATTTAGTCAAAATGGTTTGACGAATATAAAAATGCCACCTGAATACAATTTAATTATCAAGCTATCGGAAGCGGCGGCGGAATAAGACAAATTTCGGAAGGAACAATAAAGGTGAATAACTTTGATTACTACAACCGTTTTACTTTTTTAACTCCGCTATAAGTTTTATAAAATCTTCCGGCAGTTCCGAATCGAACCGCACATTTTCTTTTGTATGCGGGTGAACAAAGCCAAGCGTTTTTGCGTGTAGTGCCTGGCGCGGCATAATTTCCAAAAGGTTTTGAACGCGGCTTTTCATTTTGGGTAAAGTATTTCCGTAAACAATCTGTGCCCCGCCGTAGGCTGCATCACCAAAGATGGGATGATTTAATGAAGTAAGGTGCACGCGTATCTGGTGCGTTCTCCCTGTTTCAAGGTTTAGTTTTACAAGCGATGCGAACTCAAACTCTTCTATTACTTTATAATGTGTAACTGCGTGTTTCCCATCAGTATCAGAAGTAGTAAATTTTTTCCTGTCGTTTTTAGCCCGGACAACATTTGCTGTAATGGTTCCTTCCGGCTTGCTAAATATTCCCCAGCAAACAGCCCAATACTCACGTTCGATAGAATGTTTTGAAAACTGTGCCGCAAGTTTTGCATGCGTCCAATCATCCTTTGCAACAACAAGAAGCCCGCTTGTGTTTTTATCTATCCGGTGTACAATCCCGGGTCTGCCTGCTTCATTTAACGATGATAAATTTTTTGAATGATGAAGAAGCGCGTTTACAAGCGTACCGGTAAAATTAGCGTAAGCCGGGTGTGCAACCATTCCGGCTGCTTTATTAACTATAAGAAGATATTCATCCTCAAAAATTATATTAAGCGGTATATCTTCCGGCTCGGTATCTTCGGGGCGCGGAGCTATTGGGTGCGATGCTTCAATCACATCAAACGGCTGTACGCAGTAACTTGATTTAACTGTTTTGCCGTTTACAAATACTAGACCTGCTTCTATAAATTTTTGAACCTTTGTGCGGGTTGCGTTTTCAACGTGAGAGGCGAGATATTGGTCTAACCGTTCTTTTTTCTTCCCTTCCGGTATTTCAAAACGGTATTTCTTTTCCTTTATCAGTTTCGCCATTTTCAGTTTCTTCTATCTTTATTTGGTTTGATGTCTGAGTGTCTTCTTCATCTGTTACAGAAGAAGTTTCCGTGTTGATTTTTAGATCGCCCGTAATTTCGTCGTTATCTTTCGGCTCAATTTCTTCGATGAAATCAGTTGCAGGCGTAGTATGTTTTTTGTAGAAAAATATAAGCATCAGTACACCAATGGATACTGCTGCGTCTGCAATATTAAAAATGGGCCACCTGTCGTAATTGACGCCGAAAATTGTAATGTTAAAAAAATCGACATCTATAAAATCTACAACCCGACCGTAAAATAACGGGGCGTAATCGAATAATGAGCCGTAAAAAACTCTATCAATCAAATTACCTGCAGCACCGCCGAGTATAAAGGCAATGGCAAGCCGTAAACTTAATGGCTGATTTTTTATAATATAAATGTAAACAAGCAGCCCAATGCTGGCAACAAGCGAAAATAAGGAAATCCACATTTTAAACTTACTACCCGGGTCAAAGCCAAAAGCCATACCGGGATTTTCAATGTAAGTAATTCTTAAAAAATCGCCAATGATTGAAATTCTTTCCCCTTGATACATACCGTGGTAAGTAAAATCGATTGCGGGAATTGAGAACCCTTTGATTAGCAGCTTTGAAACCTGGTCGGTTATAACAATAAATAAAGAAACAAATAAAACTCTCAAACTAATCCTTATTTTCGGCAAGACAATTGTTGAACAGTGTTTCTTCTGCAGGTTCCAGCTCTTCAGCTTCTGCTTTTTTGTATGCAAACAGCAATAATATTACGCCTGCTGTTACCGCTATATCAGCCACATTAAAAATATAACTGCCGAATGTTTTGTTAAACAAATAAAAATTGAAAAAATTCAAATCAAAAAAATCAACAACACGCCCGTGCATCAAAGGAGCATAATTATAAATTAAGCCGTAAAACATACGGTCTAATAAATTGCCGAAAGCGCCGCCAATTATAAATGCCATAGAAAGGCGCATCATCAAACTTTTATTGCGAATATTATATAAGTAAACTAACATTCCGATGCTGGCAGCCAGCGTAAAGAATGAAATTAAAATTTTGTAATCTGCGCCAAAATCTATCCCAAAGGCAATACCTGGGTTTTCAACAAAAGTAATGTTAAAGATATCTCCAATTACCGGCACGCGCACTCCGTAGCTCATGCCGGGTATATTGATATTCAGAAAAGGTATTGAGAAACCTTTTACAAACAGTTTGCTAAACTGATCAACAATTACAACAAACAATGAGATAAGTAATACTCTCAAGTAATAACCTGCTTTATCTTTTTTCCTGTTTTTGTTTAATAGCTACACAAAGCTGGCTATGCGGAACTGCTTCAAGCCGTTCTTTTGGAACAAGCGGACAGGTAGGACAAAGATGTTGCGGTTCTTCGATACAATCAACGCAAATACCATATGTACCGGTTTCAATACGTTTAAGCGCATCTTCGAGATAACCGAGAAATTTATTTTCGCGCTGTGCATAAAGAAATGTTTTTTCTCTTTCCATAGCGTCTGTTCCCTGCTCAGCCATATGCAGAGAGTAGGGAGAATTTTCATTAATATACTCGCCAGTTGTAGGGTCTAACATCTGCTCTCTAAGGTTTTGCAGTTGTTCAACTATTTCATCCCGTTTTTCAAGAATTATTTTCTTAAAATGCTCAAGCTCTTCTTTGCTGTAGCCTTTTATTTTCTTTAACGCTGCCGCACGTATTTCTGCGGTGCTTAGCTGTTTCTGTTCCGGTTGTTGCTCCGATTTTTTTTCTTTTTTCTTCGGTACCGCATCAACCTTCTTCGTTTCTTTTGTCACCAAATCCTTTACTTCCTTAATCACATCTTTTTTCTTTGCAATTTTTTTTGTCGTTTCCTTCACCGCTGTTTTTTTCTTTGTAATTTTTTCGGGCGATGTTTTAACTGTTGCTGTTTTTTTTGGCGCGGCTTTTGGAGCAGACGCTTTAACAGTTTTTTTTACTTTTACATCAGTCTTCTTTACTTTTTCTACCTTTGCGGCAGTCTTTTTTACTGATGTTTTTACTACTGGTTTTAGAGTTGCCTTTTTCTTTTTTTCATCAGCTTTTTTTGGTTTAGCTTTTGAAGTTATTTTTTTCGGCGCACTTTTTACGGTTATAGATTTTTTAGCCATAGGGCCTCCTCGGTTTAGGAATTTACCTTTTCTAATTGAATAGAGCAATTATATGCTCCGATAGTCCAGTCTTGTTTAAAACCGCCTTCAAAATTATTGTCTTCAGTAATTTTGTCAGCTAATGTTTCGTTAGAAATATATTCATTAAAAGTAAGAACGGCTTCCACAAGATTACTACTGCCGTTAAGTTTTATTGTTATTCTGTTTGTTACCTCAAATCCTGCATCTTTACGCATATTCTGTACTCGGTTAACAAATTCTCTTGCCAGCCCTTCTTTAAGCAAATCATCATCAAGCTCGGCATCTATTGCAACGGTAACGCCTTCCTCTGTTTCCACAACCCAGCCGGTTATTTCCGTACCGATTATTTCAACATCATTAGCCGTTATTTCCACTTCAGCATCATCAAGTATTAATTTTATTACCCCGCCTTTTTCAAGCAGGGCGATTTCTTCTTTTACAAGTGCTTTTATTTTTGCTGCAACCGGGTTTGCTTTTTTACCAAACCGCGGACCGATTGATTTGAAATTTGGTTTAGCTGTTTTATTTACAATACCGGAATCATCCTGAAGGACAACCATCTCTTTGATATTTACTTCATCAAGAATAACATCCTGCATTTTTGCCAAAGCTTCTCGTTCTTCTTTTGCAACAACAACCATTATTTTCTTTAACGGCTGGCGAACCTTCAAATTTGCTTTTGCTCTCATTGCTCTTGCTAACGATACAACTTTTTGCGCAACTTCCATTTTTATTTCAAGTTCTTTCTCAATATAACCGATACCAGGATATTCGGCAAGATGAACCGACTCGAATGTATCTTTGCCTGTTGCAGAGTTTAAATTTTGATAAAGTTCTTCTGCAATAAAAGGAGTAAAAGGAGAAATAAGTTTTGAAACATTTAACAAACACTCGTAAAGAGTCTGGTAAGCACTAACTTTATTATTATTCATTTCCGATTTCCAGAAACGTCTTCTACACCTTCTTACATACCAGTTAGAAAGCTGATCGATTACAAAACTTTGCACAGCACGGGCAGCGCGTGTTACTTCGTAGCTGTCCATCAACTCTTCGTATTCTTTTATAAGCGAATTCATTTTGCTTATAATCCAGCGGTCAATCTCCGGTCGTTCTTTGTAATCAACAATATCTTCGCTGAAATTGAAGTTATCTATATTAGCATAAAGCGAAAAGAAGGAATAAGTATTTACTAGTGTTCCGAAAAATTTTCTTTGCACTTCTACAAGACCTTCTTCATCAAACAAAGTCGGGCGCCACGGAGGGCTGTTTACTACTAAGTACCAACGCGTTGTATCGGCGCCGTACTTGTCAAAAAGCATAAACGGGTCAACTGTGTTGCCTTTCGACTTAGACATTTTCAGTCCGTTTTTATCTAGTATAAGCTCGTTTACAATAATATTTTTGAATGCCACATTATCGAACAACATTGTTGCTATTGCGTGTAGAGTGTAGAACCATCCTCTTGTCTGGTCAATACCTTCACAAATAAAATCAGACGGAAAAAAGTTTTTCTCAAATAATTCTTTGTTTTCAAACGGGTAATGATATTGTGCAAACGGCATTGCGCCCGAGTCGAACCAAACGTCAATTAACTCCGGTGTGCGTGTATAAATTTTGCCGTTACGTTCAAATTTAATTTCGTCAACAAAGGGTTTGTGAAGATCAAGTTCGCCGATATCTTTAGCAGAAACTTTTTTTCCATCGCGTTCAACAAAACCTTCTTTAAGTTCTGCAATGCTTCCGATTGCAATTAAGTCGCCATCATCGTTTACCCATATAGGCAGCGGTGTTGCCCAAAAACGATCGCGCGATAGAGCCCAGTCTTTATTTTCCTCAAGCCAGTTGCCGAACCTTCCGGCACCGACTTCCGGCGGCTGCCAGTTTATTTGTTTGTTCAATTCAACCATTCTGTCAGCAATAGAAGTGGTGCGAATAAACCAGCTTTCGCGGGCGTAGTAAATTACAGGAACATCATCATGCCTCCAACTGAAAGGATAGGAGTGAGTTATTGTTTCCTTCCTATAAAGTTTCCCTTCGGCTTTCAGTTTTATGATAATTTCTTTATCGGCATCTTTTACAAACTGCCCTGCAAAGTCGGTTACTTCGGCAGTAAACAAACCGCCGCGTGTAACAGGCTGCAACATCGGGAGGTCGTATTTTTTTGAAAGATCATAATCATCCTGTCCGAAAGCAGGGGCGATATGAACAATACCGGAACCGTCTTCTGTGCTTACGAATCCGGCGTTAGTTACATAAAAAGCTTTTTTATCGGGTGTAACATAGTTCATCAATTGTTCGTATTCTACGCCTTCAAGCTGCGAACCTTTTAACTCTTCAATAATCTTATACTCACCGTCAATAACTGCCAATCTTTCTTTTGCGAGAATTATTTTTTTACCATCGATGTCAATTTTTACATAAGTAACATCGGGTCCAACTGCAAGAGCAACATTGGAAATTAACGTCCACGGTGTGGTAGTCCAAACTAAAAAATGCTCATCTTTATCTTTAAGTTTGAAAAGAACATAAACCGAAGGATCTTTTGTTTCGCGGTAGCCTAGAGCAAGCTCGTGAGAAGAAAGAACTGTTTCCGATTTAGGATCTTGGGGAACAATTTTATAGTCTTTATAAATTAGACCTTTATCAAATAATGTTTTGAGTGCCCACCAAACCGATTCGATATAATTATTGCTCAATGTTATGTAAGCGGTATCAAGGTTTATCCAGTAACCCATACGGGTTGTCATCTTTTCCCAAAGATCGAGATAGGTGAAAACAGAGTCGCGGCAAGCTTGGTTATATTTTTCAACGCCGTATTCGGCTACTTCGCTTTTATGTTTTATTCCGAGTTTCTTCTCAACTTCAATTTCAACAGGAAGACCGTGGGTGTCCCAGCCGGCTTTTCTTTCTACACGATAGCCTTGAAGGGTTTTGTAACGGCACACTAAATCTTTTAATGTTCGTGCCATTACATGATGGATGCCCGGTTTTCCGTTTGCAGTCGGCGGTCCCTCGTAAAATGTAAAAGATTTATTTACATCCCTGCTCTCAATACTTTTTTCAAATATTTTTTTATCCCGCCAGAATTCTAAAATTCTCTCTTCAACCTGGGGGTAACTTTCTTTTTCTAAATTTTGTTTGAACATCTTTTTACTAAACTTACATTAACAATTAAATAAATCTTTAAGAAACACAGG
>JAIOIM010000197.1 GCA_019912505.1 Ignavibacteriaceae bacterium | reverse complement strand
GTTAACAACCACCGATGACCCGAGAGAAGTTAAAAATTGTTACAAACTTGGTTGTAATGTATATATAACAAAACCGGTAGATTTTTTAAAATTTTCCGATACTCTAAAGCGGCTCGGTTTATTTATTCAGGTTGTTAAAGTATAAGACAAAGTGAACAATTATTTATTAGGAACTATTTTTATATGAACATACTCCTCATCGAAGATGATTTGGGCTTAACCGAATTGATTAAAGAAATAATTGCAGAATGCGGTTTTCAATTTGTGCATGCACAGTCTGCCGGAAAAGCACTTGAGCGTCTTGCCGATAGCATTCCGGACTTTATGATATTGGATTATAGTCTACCCGATATGAACGGTAAAGAATTTATAACCGAGTTGCAAAAATCAGCCGGAGTTATTCCGCCGTTTATAGTTACAACCGGGCAGGGAGACGAGGACATTGCAGTAGACATGATGAAACTTGGGGCAAAAGATTACCTCATAAAAAACAGGTATTTCCTAAACAAATTACCCGATGTTGTTAAACGAATTCATGATGAAATAGAAAACGAAAAAAAGCGAAAGATAGCAGAAGATGCACTTTACAGGAGCGAGGAACAATTTAGACAGCTTGTTTTTGCTATGCAGGTTGGTGTAGTTTTGCAAGGGCCTGCTTCACAAATATTTTTATGTAATCCAAGAGCTTTGGAATTACTGGGGTTAAGCGAAAACCAGTTGCTTGGTAAAACTTCTTTCGACCCTGACTGGAATGTGATTCACGAAGACGGCACACCGTTTCCAGGTGCAACACATCCGGTTCCGCAATCAATTGCAGCGCGCAAACCGGTTCGCAATGTTGTTATGGGGGTTCACAGTCCGCTGACAAAAAACCGGGTTTGGATTCAAGTTGACGCAGTGCCTGAGTTAAACCTTGATGGAACAGTCAGACACGTGGTCTGCACATTTACAGATATATCGGATCGTAAGGAAGCTGAAGGCAGATTAATAACTATGAATGAGCAATTGCAGGAATCCGGTGAATTGTTAGCACAAAATTTAACAGAAAAAAATAAGCTTGTTAAAGAACTTACCGAAATAAAAGAGAAATTAGAAAAATTAAACTCCGAAAAGGATAAATTCTTTTCAATAATTGCTCACGATCTTAGAAATCCGTTTCAACATTTAGTAAATACAACCGAATTGTTATTATCGGAACTGGGTCAAAACATTGACCCCAGCGCAAAAGAACTAGCTACTATAATTCATAACTCCGCACGTTACAGTTATGGACTGCTGGAAGACCTTCTGCTTTGGTCGCGTTCACAAATGAATTCGATGGAATACTCTCCCCAAAATATTCCACTTAGCGAATATGTTCAAAGTGAGTTGAAACTAACTAATAACTTAGCTGACAAAAAGGGAATCAAACTAACTGTAAGCATTCCAAAAAAATTGAATGTTTATGCCGATGAAAACATGCTTAAATTTATTTTAAGAAATCTCCTCACCAATGCAATTAAGTTCACAAAAAGAGGAGGCACAATAAAGCTTAGTGCAGGGAAGACGAAAAGTCATTCGTATATTTCAGTTGAGGATACAGGAATCGGAATGACAAAATCAGAAATTGATAGTTTATTCAAAATTGGGAAAAGGTACTCAAGTTTAGGAACAGAAAAGGAAAAAGGAACGGGACTTGGTTTGGTACTCTGCAATGAGTTTATAAAATATCACGGGGGAAAAATCGTTGTAAAAAGCAAAATTGATCAGGGAAGCAATTTTAAATTCACCCTGCCTTTTCCTAATAAGAATAAATAGTGGATAATTT
>JAIOIM010000024.1 GCA_019912505.1 Ignavibacteriaceae bacterium | reverse complement strand
ATTCGGAATATATTTACTATTAATCAATGCAAGATATTCCATAATTTGTTCACCGAAAACCTTTGAGGTTAATACAATTTCTTGCGAACCGCCCCGCGCAAATTCTACTCCGCATAAAAATTGTGAATAAGCGATTGGCGATTTTTCTACCGCCGCAGAAAATGCTTTAATTATTTGAGATGCTTTTTCTTCAAACGAAATGTTGCCCGTCATTCTGCCAAGCCGCAATAAATTGGTAAGCATAACAGAATTACCCGATGGAATTGCCCCGTCGTAAATATCTTTTTGCCTAATTAATAGTTCCTCACCGTCATCTGCGGTAAAAAAGAAACCGCCGTTTTCATTATCCCAAAAATGTGTTATTGTTTTGTCGGCAAATCTTAAAGCAAGTTCAAAATAATAAATATCAAAAGATGCCTCATATACATCAAGCAAGGCAGCAATAAAAAATGCGTAATCATCTATGTGCGCCGGCAGCCCGGCTTCGTCTAATCTCCATCGATGTAGCAACCGTTCATCTTCACCAAGCATATTTTCTAAAATAAAACCAGCAGCTCGTTTTGCCGTGCTGAGATAAACTGAATTATTAAAAACTGCCGACGCTTTTGCGAATGCGGAAATCATCAGACTATTCCAGTCTGCAAGAACTTTGTCATCTTTACTAGGATGAACGCGTGCTGCCCTTATGTTGAATAACTTTTCTCGAATTACTATTATCTTTTTTTGTAATTCACTCTCCGGGATTTGAAATTCAGCACTTAACTCTGAAATTGATTTTTTTAGGTGAAGAATGTTTGTACCGTTTAAGCTCCCTTCCATCGGGTCAATCCAATTACCTTCAGTTTTAAGATTAAAAATTTTCTTAATAAATTCAGCGTCATCGGAGTTAAAATTTTTTGCAATCTCATTCGTTGTCCATAAATAAAACTTACCTTCCTCCCCCTCACTATCTGCATCCTCTGCTGAGTAGAATCCGCCTTCTGGCGCGGTCAAATCCCGTTTTACATACTCCAAAATTTCTTCAACTGTTTTTTTGTATAACGGATTTTTTGATACCTGATACATTTCAGTAAATGCAATTGCCAGCATTGCCTGATCGTAGAGCATTTTTTCAAAATGCGGTACCAGCCATCTTTCATCGGTAGAATAACGATGAAAACCAAAACCGACTTGATCATAAATCCCTCCCCTGTACATTTCCGTTAAAGTTTTTTCGACCATACTTAGTGCATCGATATTTCCGGTACGCTTATAATAACGGAGAAGAAAAAGTAAATTGTGGAGGCTAGGAAATTTTGGTGCACTGCCGAAACCACCAAATTCCTCATCAAACCGCTGTTTGAATTGATTGAATGCAATTTCCGAAATTTTTAATGTTAGCTCACCAACCGAATTGTTATTGGCTGCTGTTGTAAGCGATTCTAATATTTTAACAACCGATTGATTAATATCTTCTCTTCTTTCTTCCCAAACATTTTTTATTTTGGGTACGAGTTCCACCATTCCCATTCTTCCGTATCTACTTTCTTTTGGAAAATATGTACCAGCAAAAAATGGTTTTTTATCCGGGGTCATTATTATTGTTAAAGGCCAGCCGCCGCTGCCGGTTAACATCTGGCAGACAGTCATATAAATTCCATCAATATCCGGGCGTTCTTCTCTGTCTACTTTTATTGAAATAAATGCTTCATTCATAAGCTGTGCAACAGTCTCATCCTCAAACGATTCCTTTTCCATAACATGGCACCAATGGCACGTTGAATAACCGATGGAAAGGAATAAAGGTTTATCCTCAGCTTTTGCCTTTTCAAATGCTTCGTTACCCCATGGAAACCAGTTGACAGGGTTATTTTTATGCTGTAATAAGTATGGACTTTTTTCACTCGAGAGTCTGTTCATTTTTTTCTTTTTTGGTTGTTTAATTTCTGTAAAAGATAATCAAAGTTTTGTAAAGTTCCGAAAAATGGGGAACCCAATCGCCATCATTATATACTAAAATATTCAGCTTTCCACGCTCGATAATTTTAACTATAACGCAGTGCTTCTGAATTAAAATTATTGTGTAATCACTAATTACTTCAGCGGGCGCCAAACCCTATCGCGATTAATTTTTTCTTTTTCGCGGAATGCTTCTTCAAGATTGATGTCGTACCTATTTGCGATTGAACAAAGGAATATCAATATATCAGCCAGTTCTTCCTCTACCGATGTAAAGTCGGAGTTCTCATCAACAGCGAGGTTATTTATTTTTCTTACGGCTTTAAATAATTCACCAACTTCCTCACCGAGGAGCAAACATTTTTCAATAACGGTTTGATTTTCAAAACCTCTCTCTTTTTCGAGTTTTGAAACATATTCTTGAAAATCATTCAATGTTGCTTTTGCTTTTAGTTCATTCATATAATTCTGCTGATTGATTTACGGTTTTTTATAAATAAAATTACAGCTAATTTATAATTAACCCAATAAATTGGTACCATCGAACGTGTAGAGTATTCTTATATTTGCCGCTGTTTTATAAAAAATATTTAGGAATAGAATTTAGATGGGATTAAGCATAGGAATTGTCGGGCTGCCGAATGTTGGGAAATCAACTTTGTTCAACGCTTTAACAAAAGCTCAAAATGCCGAGGCGGCTAACTACCCATTCTGCACTATTGAGCCGAATAAGGCTGTAGTGCCCGTACCGGATGAAAGAATTAATAAACTTGCAAAACTTGTTAACCCGGCTAAGCTTGTAAATGCAACAGTCGATTTTTATGATATTGCCGGCTTGGTAAAAGGCGCAAGTAAAGGGGAAGGACTTGGAAACCAGTTTTTAAGCAACATTCGCCAAACAGATGCAATATTGCATGTAGTAAGATGTTTTGATAACGATGATGTTGTGCATGTGGATGGAAATGTTGACCCGCTAAGAGATATCGAAGTAATTGAAACTGAACTTCTTCTTGCCGACATTCAAACTTTGGAGAAAAAAATTGAGAAAATTGAGAAATCAGCAAAAAGTGATAAATCGATAAAAGCATCACTTGAAGATGCCGGAATATTATTAAGGTATTTGAATGATGGAAATCATGCATCCCTTTACCCGGAAAAGGAAAAAGCAAACATCAAACAACTTTTTACTGAACTCGGTTTATTGACGGCGAAAGATGTAATTTATTGCGCTAATGTAGATGAGAATCATCTTGCCGAAGATAATGAATATGTAAAAAAAGTAACGTCGTATGCAGAGTCGAAAAATTACACCGCTGTAAAAATTTCTGCAAAGATGGAAGAGGAACTCGTGGGTCTTGAAGATGATGAACGTCATGAGTTTTTATCTCATTATAATGTAGTAGAGAGCGGTTTGGAATTGACCATAAGAAGAGGGTATGAGTTACTCGGACTAATTAGCTATTTTACTGCCGGACCAAAAGAAGTAAAAGCGTGGACAATAAAAAAAGGCTGGCGAGCACCAATGGCTGCCGGTGTTATTCATACCGATTTTGAAAAAGGATTTATCCGTGCAGAAGTTATAAGTTTTAATGATTATACAAAAAATGGTTCCGAGGCTGCATGCCGTAACACGGGTGTATTGCATATTGAGGGGAAAGAGTATGTGGTAAATGACGGGGATGTAATGCACTTTTTGTTTAATGTTTGAGATATTTTAATAATTTTCAAAACGGTTATAGCGGATAAAACTGATACAATTAATTAACTTTGTAAAAATCAATAGTTGAGTGAATGATGGAAAATATAGTAATACATTCAGCAGCAGAGCAAATCTTTTATATTGATATTGAAGGGCAGCAGGCAACATTAAAATATTTTATAGAAGGAGAAAACATAATGGATATTAGAAGCACTTATGTTCCTTTTTCTTTGAGGGGTGGAGGTCTGGCGGCAATGCTTGTTGAGGAATGTTTAATGTTTGCAGAAAAAAATAATTACAAAATTATCCCCTCATGCTCATATGTGCATACTTTTATAACCAGGCACCCGAAATATAAAAAATTAGTTGCCGGGGAATA
>JAIOIM010000196.1 GCA_019912505.1 Ignavibacteriaceae bacterium | reverse complement strand
CAATATCAGCGCGTAGTTTTTCCGGTTCGCTTTTTAATACCCCAACGCTATCATCAACTCGTTGTGCAGCAGCGGACGGAAATTTATTATCTCGGTATTCATACCATCAGGATAAACACGATTAGTTAATAAAATTATAAAAACATTTTTTTCTTTGTCTGCCCAAACGGATGTGCCGGTAAAACCGGTATGACCAAATGAATTTAAACTAAATTTTTCTCCTGCCGATGAACCGGACTCCGAAGGAGTATCCCAACCCAGTGCGCGTGTGCTAAATTTTGACTGGAGTGTTGTAAATTTATCAATCGTTTTTTGTTTGAAAATTTGTTTACTGCCATACTTGCCGCGCTGTAGCAATAGCTGCATAAATATTGCTAAATCATCAGCAGTTGAGAATAAGCCTGCATGTCCGGCTACGCCATTTAAAATTGCTGCGTTGCCATCGTGTACAACGCCGGGTTTTCCGCTCCTGCTTGTTGGCGGAATATAATACCACAAACCATACGGCGGATTGTACATTGTACGCGTCATCCCGAGAGGTTCAAACAATTTTGTATTTAAGTAGTCGTCAAGTTTTTTACCGGTAATTTTTTCGATGACCTGCTGAAGTACAATCATATTCAAATCACTATAAACTGTTTTTGTTTCGGTAGGGTATTCAAGCTTTTCATCTATTATTGCATTTATAACTTCCTCCGGTGAGTTGTAAAGCTGTCGAAAATTTCTATACGCAATTAACCCGGAATTATGAACGAGCAGATTTCTAATAGTTATACTCTTTTTTCCGTTAGCAGCAAATTCGGGAAAAAATTTAGAAACTTTATCTTCAAGACGAAGTTTGTTTTCATCGTACAAAAACATTGCTGCGCTTGTTGTTCCTATTACTTTTGAAAGAGATGCGAGATCAAAAATTGCATCCTTCGTTACGGCGCGCGATGTATCATCATAAGTAAATTTACCGAATGATTTTGTGTAGACTATTTTACCGTTTTTAGCTGCAAGCAAAACACCGCCGGGGGAAATTTTGTTTTCTACAGCATTGTTCATCAAATTATTTACACGGGTAAAATTGAATCTATCGTCGGTTGTGTCAACTGCTATAAGTTTGTTTGTGCTGGATTCAAGTCCGTGCCCCAAAACAAATTCTGTATTAGGAATTGAAATTGGGAGTTTACCCGTTGTTGGATTTATTCCTACTATTGCTTCAAGCATTGCTGTTTGCGAAGCTTTCGAGTCGCCGTAAGCGCAAAGGTAAATTTTAGCCGAAGGAAATGCGGAAAGCAAATATGGATTACCGAAGCTGATGGTTACAACAGGTATTTTGAGACGAAGCAATTTGTTTACAAAATCTTCCTGAAGTTCAGATAAACTAACCGTTCCCTGATAGGCTTTTACACGAATGTAAGCAGGCAGTAAAATTAAATCAGCCCGGCGGGCAGCATTAATTGCCTTATCATAATCCTTTTTTTTACTCCGCTTATTTAAGAAAATATTTTTAACCTCGGGAAATTTTTCCTGTACCCCGTGCTGAAACGCTCTGTTCCCATCGGTGCCTATACCATCGCTTAAAGTAATACATAATGTGTTTGAATATTTTCCCGGATCGATGGGAATTAGATTTTTTTCATTTTTTACCAGCGTTATAGATTCTTCGGCAATTTTTTTTGCGAGATTAATATGTTCCAAAGTACTGATAGATTTATTTAAATTATCTATTTCGCTATATCGGTTATTTTCAATTTTCAGCCATCTTTTAGCAGCAAGAATTTTTCTCACGCTTTCATCAATCTGTTTCCGATCTATCTCGCCATTTAAAACCGCATCGTATATTGCGTTCAACGCTACGTCTTCATCGGGCGGCATTAAAACAAGGTCGTTACCCGCCAGTACAGCTTTTACCGCTGCCTCACCCACTGAAAAATTTTTTGTAACGGCACTCATGTTCATTGCATCGGTACAAACAAGCCCTCTGAAATTTAACTTCTCTTTTAGCAATCCGGTTATAATTGATTTTGATAATGTTGCCGGTATACCGGGTTGTTTTTCAAATGCGGGTACTTCGAGATGAGCAACCATAACCGAATGCACACCGGCTTTTATTGCGGCAATAAACGGGACAAGCTCATTGTTAAAAAGTTCTTCCTGCGAACCGTAAATAGTAGGCAAGTCCTGGTGTGAGTCGACCATTGTATTACCATGACCGGGGAAATGTTTCGCGGTTGTTAAAACATTTCGCTCTTCTGTTCCTTTTATAAAAGCTTCTGAAAATTCTTTTACAATATTTATATCTTCAGAATAAGAGCGGATGTTGATAATCGGGTTTAACGCGTTATTGTTTACATCTGCAACAGGTGCGTAATTTTGATGAACGCCAAGTGCACGGCATTCATCGGCAACAGCACGCCCCATCTCGTAAGCAAGATGCGGATTGCCAGTAGCGCCGAGTGCCATATTATAAGGGAATTCAGTGGCGTCCGATAAGCGCATAGCCAAGCCACGTTCAAAATCGGAAGAGATAAGTAAAGGCAGATCCGACATCCTCTGCATTTTATTTATTAAAAGTGCTTCGTTCGTTACATCACCTTTAAAGAATATTAACCCGCCAACTTTAGATTCTTTTACCAACATTTCAACCCGCTGGTAGTCGGTTGATTCTTCGGAAACATAATTGCCGAGTGTCCAGGGCATAATCATTTGGGCACACTTATCACGTAATGAAAGTCCTGCCAGGGTTGTTTCAACCCAATTTATATCATCATTATTAAGTTTGAACATCGGAGGATAAGAAGAATAATCGGCTGAGTTGAAATGTTCCATTTTATTTTCTTCCTTTAAAAATTTTTCAGTGTAGTAACCGGGGGGCACAAAAGCAAAAATAGGAATTATAAAAATCCAGATAAGAAGAGCGGCAAAAGTTTTTTGAATCGTCATTACGCACTTGTTTGTTTCTAAAAGAAGATTCATTTCCCAATTAGAGAAAAAGAATCACAATAGGTAATATAAATAATTGTAAATCTTATACAAGACTTATAGAAATACAAAAAGCTAATTGAAAAAACAGATGCGTTTGATTGCAGAAGTTAAATAAAAGCGGCGGGTAAAACAGCCGCCTAAAAAAATAATAGTTATTTTGGCTCGATTGCGTTTATTACAGCATCGTGCAGCCTGCGCCGAATTTGATATAATTTTGAGTTTTCGCGTGTGGGATAAACTCTGTTTGTTAAAAAGACAACAAATAATTTGCGTGTAGGGTCCGTCCAAACAGATGTGCCGGTAAAACCTGTGTGACCATAGGATGTAAGATCAAACAAGGTTCCGGCTGTAGAAGCTTCTTTTGTTTTCGTATCCCAGCCAATTGCGCGCGAGCTTTTGGATGACTGTCGCTTTATAAACATCTCAACTGTTTCTGGCTTTATATATTGTTTCCCATCGTAACTCCCTTTTTGCAGAAGCATCTGTGATATTTTTGCAATATCACCAGCGGTAGAAAACAAACCGGCATGCCCGGCAACACCGCCAAGCATATCGCTGGTTTCATCGTGCACTGTTCCTTGTACCAGTCGATGACGCCAGTAGTTGTCCAGTTCTGTCGGCATTATTTCATTCTTTAACTCCGCCGGTGGATTAAACATTGTGCGGGTCATTCCTAAAGGTTTAAATATTTCTTTACTGCAAAACTCATCTAATGTATTTCCGGTAACGCGCTCAATAATTTTTCCGACGGTAATTAATCCCCAATCGGAGTATACGGTTTTGGTTCCAGGCTCGTATTTTAATTCGCTGTTGTAAATATAGTTTAAAAGTTCATCGGCGGTTTTAATATCTGTTTTGAAAAAAGGTTTCCAAGCTATTAAACCTGCGTTGTGCATCATCAAGTTTTTTATTGTAACTATATCTTTACCGTTTGCACCGAATTCCGGGATGTATTTTACAACTTTATCATCAAGACTAAATAAACCTCTGTCCACACAAATCATAACAGCATTGGTTGTAGCTATTACTTTTGTTAGTGATGCCAAATCGAACATCGTTGTAGTTTTTACAGGGTTTGAGTTTTTCTCGTAAGTAAAATGCCCGTATGCTCTTTCATAAAATATTTTGCCATCCTTCGAAATTAAAACAACCGCTCCCGGGAATGCGGTGTCATTTATTCCATTTAAAACGATGCTGTCAACATTAGAAAAATCAGGGGAAACATTTTCCTGATTAAAAGGCTTAATGTTATTTTTTTTGTTTGTGGTATCTTTTCCGCTAAAACCAAAAACCGTGAGAAGAACAAGAACTACAAAAGGTATTAGAATCTTTTTCATTTTATGCTTTTAACTCCCTTGTTTTTTTTCCGAATTCAGGGTCAATATGCACAGACTTTATAATAAAGAATCCGGGTATCATCGCTACCATTATCCACACAAAGAAAAATTGATACCCCAGCAGCTCCTGCAGCCAGCCTGCAAAAAGTCCAGGTATCATCATGCTAAGCGCCATAAAGCCGGTTGCAATAGCATAATGGGATGTTTTAAAATCACCCTCTGAAATGTGGATCATATAAAGCATGTAAGCAGTAAAGCCAAAACCGTAACCGAACTGTTCCAATGCAACGCTTGCGGATATTATAAAAATATTATCCGGCTGAAAAAACGCGAGGTAAACATACAAGAGATTCGGTATGTTTATAGCAGCAAACATCCACCAGATAGATTTTTTTAACCCTACCTTAGCTGCATAAAAACCGCCTGTTATCCCGCCAATAGTAAGACCAATTATTCCTATGGTTCCATAGACAAGTCCATACTCACCCGTTGTTAAACCCAGCCCGCCAAGCTCTCTTGCGTCAATTAAAAACGGTGCTGTTAGTTTTATAAGCTGTGCTTCACCAAAGCGGTAAATAAGTAAAAAGGCAATTGCTAAACCGATTTGTTTTTTCTTAAAGAATATAATAAAAGATCTGAAAAACTCTTTCCCCATTTTTTGTGAAGGATCTTTAACCGCAGGTACATCGGTAGAAGGGTAAGGCAGAATAATGTAATGATATATAAAGAACGCAATAAATAAACCGGCAATTATAAAAAACGTCATCGACCATGCCCTTGGAATATCACCGGATAATGCTTCGAATGATGTTGTAGTTGCGCTTTTAAGTTTAGGATCGAGTTGAACTATTGCAATTGCGGCTTTGTCCCAGTTTGATTTATTAAAAACAAACCTTGTCCCTTCAATTAAACTTATACTTTTATCACCGGAACTTCTATCTACGTTAACCACTACTTCGTTTTTGTCTTCGGGTGCTTTTGATAATGAAAAAGCGATAATAGAAACATTGCCGACTTTAACATTTCGGCTTTCGGGAGTAATATTAAACTCAGGCTGCTCACCGATTTTTTGATTGGTGTAAAAACCGTTTTTTATATTTTTATACTGTGCCAGAGTAATCAAAGAGTCAACCTGTGCTTTATTTATTTTGGCAGTTGCAACATCAAACTTGTTGCTGCTCGATAAAACTCGTAAATCATCAAAGTTTCTGTTGAAGTTAATCGAGTCTAAATTCACCACGGTTTCTGTTAAAGTTTTCGGGGCAGAGTTAACGGTTATCTCAACGCGCGGCAGACCGCTGTGTACTTCAAAATAGCCGGCAATTATAACTAATATTCCCTGCCCGGTAATCATAGCAAGACGATAAAAAGTACTTCTGATGCCAACATAAAACGCCTGATCGTGCTCATCGAGACCCAGCATATAAAACCCGTCGGCAGCTATATCATGCGTAGCGCTGCTGAACGCAAGTAAGAACAAAAATGCAAGTGAGTATTTAAGAAAATCTGGACCAGGAATAACAAATGCAACACCGGCAAGCCCCGCGCCGATGATTAACTGCATTACAACAATCCAAAATCTTTTTGTTTTTATTAAATCTACAAACGGACTCCAGAGGGGTTTTATAACCCAGGGGAGGTAGAGCAAACTTGTATAAAAAGCAATATCGGTATTTGAAACACCCATACGTTTATACATAACAACCGAAACAAGCATAACAACAACATAGGGTATTCCTTCGGCATAGTATAATGAAGGCACCCATGCCCACGCATTTCTTATAGTCGATTTTAGTTTACTCATCTATTTTCTTTCAATGATAAAATGATTGTAAAAATTTATATGCCGACTTTTTGTTTAGCCATTAACACGGCGCCCATTGCAGGCGGGTATATCGGTTCAATAACATTTACTTGCGGCAGTTGGGCTTTAATTTTTTCTCTAAACAAATTTGAATAAAAATTTTCGCTGCTTATAAGCCCGCCGATAAACGCTACATTTAATTCTTGCTCATTTATTTTTTTAAACATCGATTTTATATGAAGCAGAAGTTCATTTGTTTCGTCTTCAACTATTTGAAGTGCGGCGGAATCGCTTTTTGCTGCAGCTTCAATTATAACGGGGGCAACCGATGCGATGTCGAAATTGTTTTTATAAATTTCAGTTATTAAAACTTCGGACGTTTCGATTCCAAATTTTTCAGTTACAAGTTTTGTTATTAATGTTTTCTCATTGCGACCGTCAAACTGTTTTGAAACCGCCACGAGTCCTTTTTTGCCGAGCATGTAACCGCTGCCTTCATCTCCAAGAAAACGACCGAAGCCGCCGACTCTATGGATATTCCCTTCTGAATCCTTACCGAACATAATAGAGCCTGTGCCTGCAATAAGTATGCTGCCAGGTTTTCCGGCAAATGCCCCTTCAAGCGCAACGCGCGCATCGCTCTCCACGTAAAAAAGATTGAGTTTAATATTTTGTTCTTTTAAAAAATTGGAAAAATCAGTTTCAAGTTTTTCCGCATCCGTTCTTCTTCCGGCGCCGGTTGTTCCGAGGAGTACACATGCAATGTCGTTTATTGAAGCATCGATTTCACTTACACATTTTTGGATTAATTTAAGAAGAGTTTGAGAAACGGTTAAAGTTCCCTGCACTAAAAAGTTAGATGCACCTCCGCTGCATTCGAAAAGTTTTTCCCCATTTATGTTAGTTATAACAGCATCGGTTTTTGTTCCTCCGCCATCCATTCCAATAAAATATTTCATCCGTATTTTCTGTTTATTTTTGTATAAATACGATGTGAAAAATAACAAAAAAAAGGCAGAAGTATAAACTTCTGCCTTAGTTAACTAAATTAAACTTGTTTTAGTAAAGCATAAAAGCAGTACCGGCTATTATTGCCGTAATAAATAATAAAAAAATTAAAGCACGAAATCCTGTCCGCTTTACGGTATTAATTCGGGCTTCCTTGTCTATTTCTTTAGCTAAATGAAATTCGGGTTGGTAATCACCCTCACCAATTTTCCAGTTGTAATATTTTTTATTGATTAAACTCATTAGTCCTATTTTTAAAAATTTTATCTCTTGCAAATATATCAAAGTTTTTTTCTTGTGAAATAGCTTTTTATTGCAGATTGATAATCGTCACACAACCCTGATAAAATTTAGATGTAAAACTAACAAAATTTTTACTAATTTTGCAACACATTTTTTATATTCAGGCGCCTTATGGAAAATCTTGAAAAATATTTTGAACCATTCAGAAACAATATTATCGGCTACAATAAAACTTTTGTTTCGCCTTATGGTGAAAAACGAATTGTATATGCCGATTGGATAGCAAGCGGCAGATTGTATGAGCCTATCGAAAAAAAAATGTGCGAGGTTTTTGGTCCACTTGTCGGCAACACTCATTCCGAATCCAGCATTACCGGTACATCTATGACGCTTGCATACCACTATGCACACGAACTTATTAAACGCCATGTAAACGCCGGTAAGGATGATGTTATAATTACCGCAGGCGCAGGGATGACGGGTGTAGTCAACAAGTTTCAGAGGATACTTGGACTAAAAGTACCCGAACAACTAAAGGATTATATGCACCTGCCGAAAGAATTACGCCCGGTAGTGTTTGTAACACATATGGAACATCATTCAAACCAAACATCATGGCTCGAAACCATTGCGGATGTTGTTGTGGTTCCACCCGATGACCATGGACTTGTCAGCCTCGATAATTTAGAATACCATGTTGAAAAACATAAAAATACACGATTAAAAATTGGGGCATTTACTGCGTGTTCTAATGTAACTGGTATTGTTACACCGTATCATCAGATGGCTGCAATAATGCACAAGTACGATGGTTTTTGTTTTATAGATTTTGCATGTTCAGCACCGTATGTTGAGATGAATATGCACCCGGAAAATCAGCTTGAAAAACTTGATGCTCTATTTTTTTCACCTCACAAATTTTTAGGCGGACCCGGTACAGCCGGAGTTTTAATTTTTGATTCAAAACTATACAAAAACCGCGTACCGGATCATCCGGGCGGAGGCACGGTTGATTGGACAAATCCATGGGGACAATATAAATTTGTTTCAAACATTGAAGCGCGCGAAGACGGTGGAACTCCATCCTTTCTTCAGGCAATACGAGTTGCTTTGTGCATAAAGTTAAAAGAAGAAATGAGCGTAGAAAATATTAGCAACAGGGAAGAAGAACTTGTAAAAATTGCTTTTAAAGGATTGAAGGAAATACCAGGGCTACATATTTTAGCCGATAATGTTGAAGAACGCCTTGGGGCAATTTCTTTTTATTTAGAAACAGTACACTACAACCTGCTTGTAAAAATTGTAAATGATCGGTTTGGAATTCAGCTTCGCGGCGGATGTTCATGCGCGGGCACATATGGGCATTTTCTTTTGCATGTAAATTTGTGCAAGAGCCGAAAAATCGCCGAAAAAATTAGCCATGGAGATTTGTCAGAAAAACCAGGTTGGGTTAGAATGTCAATTCACCCAACCATGACTAACGAGGAGTTGCTATTTACCCTCAATGCCATCAAGCAAACTGTTTTAAATATTGATGAATGGGGTAAGGATTACATTTACGACCCGCATTCAAACGAATTCAAACATAATACATTTAACAGCATAGAAAAAGAGTTGGTAGCCGGCTGGTTTAATATGAGCAATGTTGGCATTAAGTTGCCCGTACAAAATTAAATTACCCGGCGTCTGTTGAAAATAATAACAATAGTGTTGTTGGTATTCTCATCAATGAGAAGTAACTATTGAAAAACTCTCTTAAATTGGAGATAAATAATCTTCAACTTCTACAAAATGCTAAATAAATATCAATTAATTTATCGGCACAAAGTTTGTTAAATCCTGGTGAATTTAAACCCAATTAGGATAGACCAATGAAAAATTTAACACTTTACATGCTTTTTATTTTGGCTGTTATAGCACTTTATGGTTTTGCATACTCAATTCCGATGGAAGATGTATCCGGGGAAAAAATATTTGTCGATAATAAATGCACAATGTGTCACTCAGTTTCAGCTTCCGAAATTACTTCAAAGAAAAAAGATGCCGCCGATCTTTCAAAACTTTCTAACGTTTTAACCGCCGATTTCTTGACTAAATATTTGAAGAAAGAAGAAGCAATTGATGGAGAAAAACACAAAGTTACTTTCAAAGGAACTGAAGAAGACTTAAACAAAATGGTAGAGTGGCTCTTAACTTTTAAAGAAAAAGATGCCGCGAAATAAATTTGTAGGAAGTTGTTCTTTACATTATTCACTAAATGCTTACTAACACACTTTTATGATTATACACAATGGCATCGCCGAGCAGACGAAAAAAAAGAAGAAAGTAAATATTCTAATCAAAAGGTTAGCTATCTATACCACTACTTTTCTTCTACTAACCACCTCACAAGTAATCTTTCCGCAAAGCAACGACGACTGCTTGGCATGCCATAGTGATGAAACACTTACAATGGAAAAGGGGAATAAAGAAGTTTCCATTTTTGTAAATGAAAACGTTTTTCAAAAATCGGTGCACGCTCCTTTAGAATGCGTGGCATGTCATACAGGCTTTAACCCGGATGACATCCCGCATAAAGAAAATATAACAGCGGTTAAATGTACTTCGTGTCATGAAGATGCTCCTGCGCTGCATAAATTCCATCCGCAAATGCTTAAATCGGGTACGCGTTCTGCGGCAAATGGTACATCATGCAAAAGCTGCCACGGAGAGCACGATATATCAAGTCCGTCAGCTCCAAAATCAAAATGGCAAACAAAAAATTTAGCCGAATCATGCGGAAAATGTCACAGTAAGATTAAAGAAAATTATTTAGAATCGAATCACTCAATAGCTTTTCAAAAAAATGTAAAAGGCGCCCCTACCTGTATTAACTGTCATGTTAATCCTTTGATTTCCGGTAATACTACTAAAGACACTTTAAAGACTAAAATTGCACAAGAGCAGTTGTGTTTATCATGCCACCTTGATGACCCAAGTATAATAGCAAGGACCGCACCTTCAGCCGGTTTTATTACGGCGTACGAAAAAAGTGTGCACGGCGCAGCACTTACTGGCGGAAACACTCACGCCGCAGGATGTATCGACTGCCATGGAGAGCACGATATAATCGGTCCCGAAAAATCTAGCTCGCCCGTATTTAAACTAAATATTCCTACAACCTGCGGAAAATGCCATCAACAAATTGCTGAGGAATATAAAGAGAGTATTCACGGGCAGCTTATAGCAAAGGGCAATACAGATGCGCCTGTTTGTACCGATTGCCACGGCGAGCATAATATTCTGAATGCCAAAAACCCAGCGTCGCCGGTATCATTTAAAAATTTGTCGGAAAAAGTCTGTGCACCTTGCCACAGTTCCGTAAAACTCGCTGCAAAATATGAGCTTGATGCCAGCAGGTTTAAAACATTCAACTCAAGCTACCATGGGCTTGCAATAAGAGGCGGATCGACACAAGTTGCCAATTGTGCAAGCTGCCACGGAGTTCATAATATTAAGCCCTCAAGCGATTCTACATCTACAATCAGCAAAGCTAATCTTGTAAAAACTTGCGGTACATGTCATCCCGGCGCAAACCAAAATTTTACAATTGGCAGAATACATGTTGATGTTAGAGCCAAGCAAGATGAGCCAATTTTGTACTGGGTATCTACCACTTACATCACATTAATTATTTTAACAATCGGAGCAATGTTTTTTCACAATCTCCTCGATTTCTTCCGTAAAGCAAAAATTCATAAAATGAAACAGCGCGGTTTAATAAAACATGAACCGCACGGACACGCTTTGTATTTGAGAATGACACTTAGCGAACGAATTCAGCACGCAACAATGGCACTCAGCTTTATTGTTTTGGTAATTACAGGGTTTATGCTTCGTTACCCCGATTCATGGTGGGTAACCCATATACGCGATTTAAGCCAGGACACATTTCAATATAGAAGCATAATACATAGAGTAGCCGCAGTAATAATGGTTGCCGTAAGTTTATTTCATATTTATTATTTAAGTTTTACTGCCCGGGGCAGAAAGCTTGTGTTTGATTTACTGCCGCGCTTCCAGGATTTAAAAGATGCTATTGGTGTTGTAAAGTTTAACCTCGGTATTTCTAAAGAAAAACCAAAACTTGACCGCTTTAGCTATATTGAAAAAGCAGAATACTGGGCACTTGTTTGGGGCACAATGGTAATGACGGCTACAGGATTTATTCTTTGGTTCGATAATACATTTATCGGATTATTAACAAAATTAGGATGGGATGTTGCCCGCACGATACATTATTATGAAGCATGGCTTGCCTGGACAGCAATAGTGGTTTGGCACTTCTACTTTGTTATATTTAATCCTGACATCTACCCGATGAACCTTGCATGGTTAAAAGGAACAATTTCGGAAGAAGAGATGGCTGATGAACATCCTTTGGAATTGGAAAGATTAAAAAAGAAAGAATATTCAG
>JAIOIM010000195.1 GCA_019912505.1 Ignavibacteriaceae bacterium | reverse complement strand
ATGATATGTTTCTTATAATGGCAACACGAATGGGAACAGTTAAAAAGACAGTTCTATCAGCCTACGGCAATGTAAGAAAAGGGGGAATAAACGCTATCAATATTGCAGATGGCGACAGCTTAATTGAAGTGAAGATGACCGATGGGAACAACGATATAGTGCTTGGTACACGCAGCGGTTTTGCCATTCGTTTTAACGAAAAAGATGTACGCGAGATGGGTCGTACTGCAACCGGCGTACGCGGTGTTAAATTAACCAAGGGCGATATTGTTGTAGGCTTGCTTGTAATAAAACGCCAGGGCACAGTGCTTGTAGTTACCGAAAAAGGATACGGCAAACGTTCGGATATAAATGATTACCGCACTACCCGCAGAGGCGGCAAAGGCGTCATCACCGTTAAGACAAGTGACAAAGCTGGCAAAATGATTTCATTGATGGAAGTAATGGACAATGACGAACTTGTAATTATTTCGACAAAAGGAATGGTGATACGCCAAAGCGTAAAGGAAATGAGAGTAATGGGGCGCAACACGCAAGGCGTAAGAGTTATCCGTTTGAATGAAGGTGATGAAATTGCCGATATAGCAAAGGTAGTCCCGGAAGATGATGATACACTGCCGGACGAACCGACATTATAAAACGATATTTGATTTTACGTATTGATGATTTGGAAGTTTATTAAATGCAGCGCAGAAGATTATTTTGCGCTGCAAAATAAAATTACTTAATCAGAAGTGATACTTGGGCAATCTCTCTTTCCAGGGCAGGGTGAGTTCCGCAGAAACAATCGAAACAAAATTAATTTCCGAAAAAAAACTGCGTGCAAAGCAAATCGCAAACTCACCCCCCTCAGAAAACTTTATGCTAATAATTTCAGGGAGCTTATGGCACACAGTTTTCCGCCGACAATGCAGATGAACGCGGCACTATTTTAAAAACCCTTCCGTGAAAATCCGTGTAATCCGTGTCGTCCGTGTTCTATTCCCGCTGGAACGAATCGAATCCCTGTACATAATCTCAATCTTCTTCACGCCCGTCGTCTCGATACTTTTTCCCTCACATCGGTTCGGGAAAATCTCGATGACCTGACCTCTCGGTTAAATCTAGGTGGCTGAGTGTTCCGGCTTCCAAAGTGCAAAATAAACACACAAACTTATTCAACCGGAATCTATCGAAGCCACCGGACATACTCACTGAGCCAAGACCCTTCCGTGCTAGTCCGTGCAATCCGTGTCGTCCGTGTTCTATTCCCGCTGGAACGAATCGAATCTCTGTACATAATCTCAATCTTCTTCACTTCCGGCGTCTCGATACTTTTTCTCGCTGCAATATGAC
>JAIOIM010000194.1 GCA_019912505.1 Ignavibacteriaceae bacterium | reverse complement strand
TATTTCAAATTGAATTGTTTGTCTTTTCAGACCAGGCTCATTTATAAAAAAAATTATTATCTTTAAACAAATAATCATTTATGTTTTACTGAACGGATTATGAAAAAATCATTTTTAATTTACTTATTATTGTTAGCCCCGTTAGCTTTTTCGCAGAACGAAATTGTATCCATTCCTACCAAAGTAGATACTCCGCAATATCTAAAAAACCCCCTATACCACCAAGCTTTAGGTTTATACGAGATTAGTAGAATAAAGCAGGCAGATATTGTTATGCTTGGAAACTCAAATATTTACGGAGCAGATTGGAGCGAACTACTGGGGCGTACCAATGTCGTCAATAGAGGAATTACCAGCGATGTGATAGAGGGTTATATATCAAGGTTGAATTATGTTGTCACTCTTAATCCTAAAATTGTTTTTATCAGCGGCGGGCTGAATGATGTTTACAACTGGTTTCCGCTTTCAGTGATCATGAGTAATTATACATTCTTAGTGGAACAATTAAAGAAAAGGGGAATAATTGTAGTTGTGCAATCTACTTTTCATGTATTAAGTTCGTGGCACGCCGCAGATACTCGTAATCCGGAGATAGATAAATTAAATATTCTTCTAAAAGATTACTGCAAAAAAGAAGGAGTAGAATTTATAGACTTAGTTCCGCTCATGTCGCGCAAAGGCGCATTTAGAGAAGAGTATGCAAACTCATGGGGTCATATAAATCCGAGAGGTTACAAAGTTTGGGCAGACCAGGTGGATAAGGTTTTGAGGAAGTTGGGTTTTTAATTACAATAACTAAATCCAACTACGTGATGAGGGAAGCTTTGCCAACAACATTACTCCCTGACTTGAGTTCAACAGTTAGCGTACTGCCATCGACGGGTATAATTTCTTTGCTCAACATTTAACTCTTTTAATATTAACAATTTTTATTAAATTTGGCACCGTTAAGTAATAAGTTATCACCTAATAACCTTGGAAAGATGATTACGGTGCGGAGTTATATTTTATACGAAGAAGATAAACTAATATGTCTTCAATAATTATTTTATTAATGATTCTCATCGTGGGATTCATCAGTACAAATTTAATTTTTAACAAACTACAGACAAGATACTATACTCCCTCCGGCATTGAGTATATATTCCTCGGTGTTATTATAAGCCCCGCTTTTGCCGGATTTATAAAAACTACTTTTAATATCGGGGTTCCGCAGTTTATTAATGCCGAAATGTTGAATCAGCTTTCTCCCGGTATCTCTGCTGCTATTGGTATTATAGGGTTTATATATGGTCTCCGTTTTAAATTTACTGCAATACAAAAAGCCGTGCCAGAGCATATTCGATTAGCCTTTTTCGAATTGATGACAGGATTTCTTTTACTTGGCGGTATTGCTTTCTGGGCGTTCTATTATTTCTTTTTTGATGGTTCAAATCTTATAGAAATTATTGCCGCATCATATGCCATCGGAATAATGGGGGCGCTCAGTTCCAATTTTGTAATTGACAACATTATTGAAAAATATAAGCTTAAAGGTGTATTTGCTCAATCGTTACACACCTCAACGCTACTTAATCTGAATTTCAGCATTTTAATTTATGGTATTCTTTTCGGTATTATTCATATTGGCGCCAGCGGTAAATTTAATATTTCCCCTACGGAGTGGGTTGTTATAAGCGTTCTGCTCTCGGTATTAATCGGGTTGCTGTTTTTTATTTTTGTCGGAAGAGAAGAGGATGAAAACAAATTATTTGTTGCTGTTCTCGGCATAACAATTTTTACAAGCGGTGCCGCTTACTTTATAAATTTTTCTCCTCTATTTATGAACTTCGTGCTTGGCGTGATGTTAAGTAATCTGTCAAAGGAAAGCAAAAAAATTGAAAAGTCGCTTAGCCGACTGCTTCACCCACTTTCTATTCTCGTTGTAGTTATGGCAGGTTATTTCTGGATGCCTGCTTCTTTAAAAAACTCGGCAATAGTAATTGCAGCATTTATCGCATTACGATTTATCAGTAAACGTGTCGGCGGATTTCTTGCCTACCAATCAGCATATAACAAAAAGCTACTTGATGGAAATATAGGCAAAGGTCTGCTGCCGCTTGATATGATTGTATGTGCAATGGCAATAGATTACATGTTTGTTTACCAAAATCAATTTACGCCCATTGTTGTAACAGCAGTTTTAACCGCCACAATATTTTTTAACTTTATCGGTTTCCGGTCGACAAAAAATTATCTTGTAGATACCGGTGAAATTACGGTTGAAAAATTATGATAGCAGTGCTACGCCGGTTAATAATTATTTCGCTTCTTTTTGGAATATTTTTATTTATTCAATTTGTTCAAGTTGATGCCGCCGCCGGCATAAACCCAAAAACTTTAATTGCATTTGGCTTTGCCATACTCGCTTCATTTACGCTTGGCGAAATTCTTTCAATAATAAAACTACCTCGTGTAATAGGGTATTTATTAATAGGGATGATATTCGGACCTTACTCATATATATTTTTAACTACCGATATTCTGCGTGTTTTTAATTTTAGCACACTCGATAATTTAAGTCTTGTAAACGGTGTAACTCTTAGTGTAATAGCTCTAACTGCGGGTATGGAATTAAAAATCGAAGGAATAAAAAAATCTGCAAAAGCTATATCGTTAATCATCTTGCTGAAGGTTTTTATAGTTTTTGTTTTAATCACCACTTCAGTATTTGCTGTTAGTTCGTTTATTCCATTTTTAAGCGGTGCTGATTGGCGTATAATTCTTGCCGCCGGTTTAATATTATCGGTTGTGTCAATTGGTACTTCAATTGAACTAACTCTTGTTGTTGCTGAAGAAGCAAAAGCAAAAGGTAAATTTATAGATTTAATTTTAAGCACTGCCATAGTAAAGGATGTTGTTGTAATTCTTCTGCTTGCCGTTGTTCTTACAATCTCAACTTCATTAATAACTCCAGGTGCAGGGTTTGATATCAATCTAATATTCGACCTTGGGAAAGAACTTTTATTCTCCATAATTTTTGGAGCGGCATGGGGCGGCTTAATTATTCTTTACTTAAAATACATTAACCGTGAGTTGTTGATTTTTATTATTGCGATAATTGTTTTCGGGACGGAGATAACCACAATCCTTCATCTTGAAACATTAGTTGCGTTTATAACCGCCGGGTTTGTTATTCAGAATTTTTCAAAACATGCAGATGATGTTCATCATCCGCTGCAAAAATTAGCGCTTCCCATATTTATAACATTTTTTACAGTAGCCGGAGCCTCCTTAAATTTTATCTCAGTAAGCAACGCAATACTTCTTGGCGGAATTATTTTTATAGTAAGAGCTTTTGCAATTTGGCTTAGTGTTTCTACAGCATCCAAAATAAGCAAAGAAACCGTTGATTTTAAAAAGTTCGGATGGCTTGGGTTTTTATCTATCGGCGGGTTGATTTTAGGACTTGGTATTGTAATAGCCGAGCGTCTGCCCGGTTTGGGTGATGAACTAAAAAATGTTATAACTGCTCTTGTTGCGCTTAACATTTTCCTTGGTCCCGTACTTCTTAAAATTGGTCTTGCAAAATCAAAAACATTTGAACCCATTGCTGATGACGATAAAAATAAAGAAACGATATCGGCATCGATTGAATCAATTGCAGATTCAAAAAAAGTGAAACCTAAGCCTAAAGAAGAATTAATATTTAAAGAGCCTCAGTTTAACGATGAGAGGTTAAACAAATCCCTTTATAATATTCTTTTCCGTATTAACAAAGTATTAAAAGATTTTGAACATAGGTTTATATACTATCGGGGCGAGCAGTCAGTTGAACTTATTGTTCATGTAACCGAAAGATATACAGAAGAATATGGGCGGTTACGACAAATATTTTTAACGCCGGGCACAACAGCCCAGGAAATAAAAATTAAAATTCTTGAAGCCAAAAAAGTATTTGCAAAAGGATTTATTGACTTATGTGAGGAACGAAAAAGAATTGAGAAAAACATTCTTGCGTTAGAGCCGCTGATAGATGAAATCTTTTATTCTCTTGTAGATATAACCGATGGGCTGCAGAATGAATATTTAATAAAAATGGAACCAGATTGGTTTGAGAAAAACGATGATGATTCGTGGCGTGGTAAGTATTGGAAATATAAATTGCGCGCAATCGAAAAAATTCAAAAATTATTTGAGAAAAAATATTTCTCAAAACGAAAGATAAGTTATAGAAACCTTGCCAAGTATTACCTTGTCGGGGAGTCGGCAAGCGAAATTCTTGAAACCGTAAACCTTGTAGGCAGTGAGCGGCTTACAACGCTGAGAAAAACCAAAAGCATCTATGAAGATATTACAAAATATCTCGATGAATTAGAACAAATTACTATTAACGAAAAAGACACCCCAGCAGTTGCTATTATTCTTATCGACAGGCTGACCGAAGTTCATCAGCAAATTGTAAATGAGCTGAGTATCTATTCAAATGAAATCAATAGAACTACCGATGAGATAACCGGTAGGCTCTACTATGCGCTCGCCAGCCCGTTCAACCGGTTTATTGATGCAATAAAAATAGCAGGGACGTATAAGTTTGATGACCGTAAATTTCGTTATTCAAAAATATTTGGGAAAAGCGAGTCGATTAAAAATAAAGCTTTAGACAGCATCCGCTTTTGGGTAAATTATTACGATGGATTTCTTGGTCTTTTTGAAAAAGAAGTTTATATCAACAAACTTAATTCAGAATTAAACGAGGTTGTAAATATTTCTCTTGTAAATATATCTGCAGAAATAAATAACAACCTTAGGCT
>JAIOIM010000193.1 GCA_019912505.1 Ignavibacteriaceae bacterium | reverse complement strand
GTTCACCGCGCGAAACCCCGCCGAATACCTCACGCCCGAACTTATCATATCTAACTTCTTTGCCCGTTGAATCTTTGTACGAGTCGTAATATCCCCAAAACGGTTTTGAGAAATCGGGAGTATAATTATAACTTAAACTCGGCGATACCGTGTGCCTTACAGCCTGTATACCAAGAATATTCGGTGTAAACATTCCATAAAATTTTGTTGATGCAGTAACACCAAGCCCGAAGGTACGAACAAAATTTATCTCTTTTACATCATCGGTTACAATTGTGTCTTTGCCTGAAAAAGCCGAAAGTTTCGGAGCGATCTTTGTCCTCTTATTATACCACTTTTCCTGATACCTTAAATTTGGAGCAATACTAAAGTAGCCAATTTTTGGAGAGAAACTCGTACTAAGATTATGTTGAATACCACCCCGTACTTGCAAATTATTATCAACTTTATTTCTTTTATTTTGAAGTTGAGTGTTGTAATTGTATCCAATCAGTTCATACCACTTTTGAGAATCTCCTGCACCATCTTTTCTTTTAAATGGGTACGATTGTGAACGACTGAATGTTAGACTCGGTAAAATTTCGTTTATATTTCCTGTACCGAGGTCCTGCCTCCGGCTATAACTAAGAGACAGGCTGTTTCCCGATTCATCCCATGATTTAAATATATTTGCATTCGATACAACTTCTTGACGAAGTAGTTCGTTAAAATCGGTTACGTTGCGCGTGAGATAACTGCCCGACATAAACTCGAGATTTGCGTCAAACCGGAGTGTGGGTGTAATATTTTGGTTATGAAAAACTTTTATACGCCAGTCTGTGCGCGAGTTTCTTTGCAAGTCTGCCGGATCACCCTCCTTAAAACTTGAATAACCCCCTTCTACTTGTCCGGTAAAGTTGTACCGTTTAGCGTAGCGGTAACGGCTATTTAAATTATAACTCCCTTTAAAATAATAATCTGCTGTACCGTTTATATCCATATAATCCGATATTGCCCAGAAGTAACCGAAGCGTGAAAGATACTTCCCGTATTTATAGTCATCTCCAAAAGAAGGAGCTATAATTCCTGAGCGTCTGCCTGATTGAATAGGAAAGACAGCAAAAGGCAGCGGAATTGGAAAAGGAACACCGCCGAAATTTAAAAATATCCACCTGCTTATAAGCTGCTCTTTATGCACAACCTTCATTTCCGATGCAGAAAAATAATAGTGCGGCGATTCTGCATCGCATGTGGTGTAAATTCCATTTTCTATAAAATATGTTTCTTTGTCAACCTTTTTTATTTTTTCGCCGGTGTAATGCGTGCCTTCCTCTTTTGTACCTGCGTCAGTTATAAAACCCTGCTGGGTTTTAAAGTTGTATTTCATCGTTGCCCCCTCGTACGTTTCCCCGTTCTCTGTTAGTACCGGTGTACCTTTTAATTTTTGGGGTATAGAGTCGGAAGGCACACCAACAGCGTGGATGTTTTGTGTCTTAAAATCTACAGTAATATTTGCGCTCTTCAAATCGGTAGTTTTATATTTTAGTGCGCCGTCACCGTAAATATTCATTTTTTTTTGCTGCACATAAAATATCAGTGAGTCGGATGCACTGGCATAAATAACCGTGTCTATGTCATAAGTTTTTTTTACAGTGGAATCTGATTTAAGGGAATCGGGGATAAATAATGAATCGGAAACAGTTGAAGAAACAGAGTCAGCCGGAAGAAATAGCGAGTCGGTATTCTGCGCGAGTGCAGAAGCGCTAATCAAACAAAACAAAAAAAATATTTTTGATGAATTCATCAACCCGCTTACTAATTACTTATAAAATACTAAAGCCGATGCGCCTTTTATACCGGCATCGTTTTTAAGTTTTGCATGTATAACTTTTATTCTTTTTCTTAACGGTGTTAAAACACGTGCGCGCGCGTTTTCTTCAATGGCATCAAATAAAGGTTTTCCGAAACCGGAAACTCCTCCGCCTATTATAAATATCCCGATGTCTAATACATTACTGATAGAAGCCAAAGCCGCACCGAGATAAACTCCCATTTCCTTCACTACTTCTTGTGCAAAACTATCGCCTGCTTTGGCAGCTTCGCATATCGTTTTTGGAGTAAGCTTGGTTAAATCGTTATGCACCAATTTTTTTATGATAGATTTTCTTCCGCTCAGCTCTTTTTTTATTCGGTCTACCAGATAATGATTACCAATATAAGTTTCAATACAGCCATACGAACCACAGTTGCATTTAGGTCCTTTATAATCTATAGTAATATGTCCAATTTCACCTGCCGCGCCAAATTCGCCGCGGTAAATTTTTCTTTTCAAAATTATACCACCGCCAACGCCGGTGCCGAGTGTTATCATAACAAAAGAATTATATTTTTTACCGGCGCCAAACATATACTCACCTATTGCGGCGGCATTTGCATCATTTTCAATATAAACCTTTTTGCCGGTAGCTTTTTCTAAAATTTTTACAAGATTAACTCTGTCCCACCCTGGCAAATTGGGAGGGTTTTCAACCGTCCCTCTCTTTGTAGAAATTACTCCAGGGCATCCAACGCCGATGGCATGAATTTTTAATTTATTCCCATCGAGAAGTTCTTTTATTCCTTTTTTTATCTGGGCAATAATTACATCGGGTCCTTTTTGAGCCATTGTATCAACAACAACTTTTTTTACAATTTTGCCGCTGTCCGTTACAATTCCAAGTTTAATGTAAGTTCCGCCAAGATCAATCCCAATTGCATATTTTAATTTATTAGTCATATTTATCTTACATACTAAAGTGATTTATTTCTTACAACCTAAAGTTAACATTTGAAAAGATTAT
>JAIOIM010000192.1 GCA_019912505.1 Ignavibacteriaceae bacterium | reverse complement strand
GTTCAGTTGAGTTTCCTCTACCTTGAATAAATGAAACTGTTTCCCAAGTTGTATTATTTTCTGTCGAGCGTTCAATAACAAAACCACGGTTGTTGGTCTCGGTTGTTGTAGACCAATTCAAACTAACCCCGGCTTCTGATGATGCGGCTGTGAATGATGAAAGTTCAACCGGAATTGAGCCATCGTTTAACAGCATTCTTACGGGGTAAACTATCTGGGTATGGTTCGGGTCGTTGCTTGTTAAAACAAAATCCATTTTATAATCTCCAACCGGATAATCGCTCCCAGAAAATGTTAGTTCTACAAGTGCGCTGCCGCCATTAAATATAGTACCGGCAAGACTTGCTCCAGCAATCCAGTCGGGCTCAGATGCAATTTTAACAGCGAGATTATTTTTAACATAGGTTGAATTATATGCAATTTGCAGCCCATCATTACCGGCTGCGTTCTCAATTCCAACACTTGCACCGTTCAGAGTTGCAGTCATGTTTTTATAATAGAACATCATTCTGCCGTTTGAGGAAAATACTATTTGAAATGTTAATGTTCCTGTTCCGCTATATTTTTGCCAATCCTGGAACTGGATAATAAAGTTGCTGCCGTCTTGTTTGTAATATACCTTGCCTGTAGTTTTTCCATCTAAATCATCCCAGAAAGGAGAAATGATTTCGTTAGGCGTTGAAGAAGTTGGTATTGCGGCATTTGTAAAAGTACTTCCCGTTACAGGCGCAAAAGTTAAATATCCGTTTGATGAAACGTAAACTTGTGTTTTTGTTATTCCATAATATTTAAAATTAAAACCAAAATTAAATGGACCGGCATAACCTTCATCGGTAGCGTTATATGTTCCTGTCTGTATCCAGTTTGTTACGAGCGTACCGGTTGAAGCAATATCATTCCAAACATATTGCGGACCGTTCAACTCATCGCTGTCAATCCAGTTATAACCAAAATTATCAGGTCCGCCAAATCCTTTTACAGACGATCCACCCTCTACGAGTGGATTATTTTTGTCACCGCTTCTATCTGATGGAGTCTCTGATTTTAGAGATATGATTTTATATTTAACATTTAAGTTTTCAGGGAATGTATTGTTCATCATTTCTATACTATAGTCTAACGATGAACTTCCAGCAGAAATATTTGAAATAACGAGTGTGTCAGTAACAACTTCGTTTGGTTCTAATACAACATACATACTATCTGCCGGACTTAATAACAAAGCAGGCGCGCCAAGTGTAGTGCCTGTAGTTACGTTCGACATCAAAGCTGTGTTTCCCCACATATCTTTTGCTTTTATTGCAAAATAATATGTGGTGTTAAAAGCGAGATCACTAACGGCAAAACTTTTTAACGATCCGGTTGAATCGTTTTGCCCGCTAACGAGAAACTGCATACAGCCGCTAAAATTTGTTGATGTAATTACAGCATCGGAACATCTTACATCATAACTAACAACACCGCCGAATGAGGAATCCATCGGGGTTGTCCAGTTTACGGTTAAAGAATTTGATGTCGGGTTTGCAGCGGTTAAATCAGTAATTGCAGAAGGCGCAACAGAATCCGGCATCATTCCAAAATTCATTACCATACTGCAATCGCCAAAAATATTATACTGTTCCATCAGTTGTAAACCTTCGCCTGTGCTTCCGCCCCAAAGATCCATAGCTTTCATTACTCCGTTAAAACAAATGCCGCCGACTGTTGAACGCATTTTATTAGCGAGTAAATAAATTGAATGAGTTTGCAAATCGCAGGGCGGCACCCAGCTTGTATTGGTAGATGCACCGTAAACAGCTATTGCTCCTTTTGGATTTAATGTATCTCCCGCTCTTATCCAAGCTTCTTCCATACATTCGGACATAGTGAAAGCGCCGTTTTGACAAGCGACATCAATTATAAAAGGATTTTTATAACCGTTATTTAAATTTCTAATAGCCGATACGTTAAATGATGAAGTTGACCAGGATGATCCGCTACCGTGACCAATATAATTAACGATGCTTCTTCCGTCATTTATTGCCGCTGCAACTTGTGCTGTAGTTGCCCCGGGATCATAAATTTGATCCATCGAAGTAAAACCGTGATTGAATAAAGTATCACGGAGAAGATTCATTCTCTGCCAATCGTAAAGCGGCGTGCTGCCGTTTTCATCACTTGCAACACCGGTAGTTTTATAATACCATCCAGCTTGCGCCCCGGTATCAGGATATTTTTCGTACTTTAATATTTTTTTTACAATATAAGCGCAGTTTGCTGCCGATGTAGGGGAGATGCGTGAGATGTATGCGTCCGGATATGCATCCGCTCCGGCGAGTTTTACAAAACAAGGGTCAGATGCCGCGCTTTCCGATACACCCAATAGGGTTGGAATTTCTGCAGATTCACCAACTAAAATAATATAAGTGATTCCCTCCGGCTGGTTATATAAATTTTGGATATAAGTTTTTATTGCGTTAGCGCCGCTTCCGGTAACTGTTGGGTATTCGGCAAGCAGTGTAGGTACTCCTTTTTCAATTTTCCAATTATATAAAGGTAGAACCTGCTGCGCATAATTTGCGGCGTAGATTATTACAAGCCTTCCGGGTTCGGGTATTGGAGTGTAGTCAAAAACACCTTTCCCATAATTATAAAAAAGAGTTTTATAGATATTTTCAAACTCGCCGGTTATTCCTTTCATCGGAATATTTCTTATTAACGGGTTAACGTTCGGTACCGAATTATCGGCATAAACTTTTAGAACTAATCTGCGGTAAATTTTTAGCTTTTCTAATTTAGGATTGTATTGTATCGGGTTAAATTGAATCGTCATACCTCGCAAATCTCTAACAATGTAAGGCTCTGATATTCCAACTTTGTTCGATGGATACCAGGTATCTTCTCCATAAATTTTATTAAAAGTATACGGCACGGTGTTCGGATTGATGTCTCTTGTAAAATGTCCTTTTGACGGAGCTATTACGCCTGTACTGATAGTTGAAAATTCCTCATCAACTATTTTGTAATTCATTGCTGCTTCATCGGGTATAATAATGCTCCCTTTGAAAATTGGTATTTGCGGAAAGCCTTTTTCCATCATCCAAATCATCTCCGGAGCCGATAAGAATAAATATTCTTTCCCTTTTATATTAATAGGCTGTTGATTGTAACCGTTAAAAATGAACTCTATTGTAGTTGAGTAATAATCAGCGCTTAAGATGTTCATCGATACGCCAAGATTACCGTTGCCGTTGAAATTAATAGGCTGCGCTGTTATCTTGAATGAAAATAACGCTAAGACAGAAATAAAAAATATTCGTCTTGCGAAACGAGGTGTAAAAAAGTTCATCGGTGCTCCGGGTTGATTTATCGGAAATTTATAGAAAGATATCCAAACTTAGTTTATGGAAAAAATATCCTTTTGCATGAGCCTGATTGATTAGGCAGTACAAAATCTGTAAAAACTCGTTTCTAAAATAAATTAGTTGTGTTTATAAAGCAAAGAAAAATTTAGAAAACAAATGTTGGTAAATACATAATGGCGGCAATTTATGGAACGCCTACTGCGTTCTGTTGTGTTTGGGGTTGTTCTTTTCTACAAATATCTAACTCCTAACGGAGTTGGGGAATTGTGTTCAAGGGTTTAAATAGTCCCGTTGGGAATAATTCTTTATAGAAACAAAAATGCCCCTTTGGGGACAGAATATTTATAACAAACTCAGTACGCCCAGCATGTATCCGTATCGTGGAGAAGGAATATCAATAAACCATAAAAAATTTTATGAGTCTGGTCTAAAAAGGTCAACAATTCAATTTGAGATAGAAATATAAACTGTTGAAACGGTTTCGTATAATATTGGGTTGTTGTTAACCCACGACTTAAGTCGTGGGTTAATGAGAAAAGACAGAGAATCAAAAACGGTTTCAACCGTTTACAGCATTTTGGGTATCGACTCTTTGGCTAAATCTTTTAATCTGAAAGTTTTTTTATCTCATCAAAATATTTTAACGACAATTCCTCGGCAAGTTTTTCATCTTTAGCTTCGGTGATTATTCTAATAATCGGCTCTGTGTTCGATTTGCGAAAATGTACCCAGTGGTCTACAAAATCAATTCTTAAACCATCATCGGTATTAACTTTTTCGTGTTTGTATTTCTCAACCAACAACTTTATTATTTCATCCGGGGCTGTTTTGCCCAATTGAATTTTTTTCTTGGCAATAAAATATTGAGGTAAAGATTTTTTTAACTCGGCAAGTGTGCCGCCGAACTCAAACAGATGCTGCAAAGTAATTGCAATGCCTGCTAACGCATCTCTTCCATAATGAAGCGCCGGGTAAATTACGCCTCCGCTCCCTTCACCACCAATTACTGCATCGGTTTCTTTCATTTTTAATACAACATTTGCCTCCCCAACCGGAGAACGTAAAACTCTACATCCTAACTGAGACGCGACATCATCAACAGCGCGTGTAGTTGAAAGATTTACAACTGCGTTTCCTTTTACTTTTGAAAGCACAAATTGTACAGCAAGTGTAATTGTATTTTCTTCACCAAAGGGTTCTCCTTCATTAGTGATTAATACAAGGCGGTCCACATCAGGGTCAACAACTACTCCCAAATCTGCATTTGCTTCTTTTACCGCTTTCAAAGTTTCGATTAAATTCTCCGGTAAAGGCTCCGGCAGGCGGGGGAATATACCGGTTTTTTCGCAGTTCATTTCAATTACTTCGCATCCGAACTCCCGCAGTAACTGAGGTATGCAATAAACACCGGCGCCGTTTACACAATCCACAACTACTTTAAAATTTCTTTTTTTTATGACTTCCTTATCTATGTACTTCATTTTAAGTACAGCTTCCATGTGGCGGGGTAAACCTTCATCATAAACTGTTAATTTGCCCACTTCATCCCAGCGCGGGTATACTGCCTCGTTATTGTTTAGCAAATTTAGCATCTCAATATTTTCTTGCGGCGTCATAAACTCACCTTTACCGTTGAGCAATTTCAGTGCGTTCCACTCATTAGGATTATGACTTGCAGAAATTGCGATGCCGCCGTTTGCGCCTTTTGTTTTTACTGTATATAATACGGTTGGTGTAGGGCAAATACCAATATCAATAACATCAAACCCTTTTGCCATTAAAGTGCCGATGACGATATTTTTAACCATTTCACCGGTTATGCGGGCGTCTCTCCCAACAACTATTTTCCCTTTACCTATAAAATCGGCATAAGCTGATGTATATTTTACCAAAACCTCGGGGTCAAGTCCATCGCCTACAATTCCTCTAATACCCGATACACTCACCATTAATGTGGGCATCCGTCCTCCAAATTTTCTTTGATGTAATATTTGTGGTAAATCATTCTAAGCAAAAATAATTGTTACAAATGTACAAACCTAAATTCAATCACTTTTTTGTTTAAGTAAATTTTTTTATAATTTGTAAAAGAATTTTAGATTTATGTTTTATCATTAGCAATAACTTCTTATTTTTGCCCAATTAATTTAGAAGAGGGAGCATCGGCGTCATTAATTAAGTGAGGATGCCAGGTTTACTAAATAATAGACTAACAAAAGTCGCTTATCTTTAATTAATATACGAGGTTTTTGATGAGTAAGTTTCGCTTACTTTCGATCATACTGTTAACCTTAATTTTTTCAAATACTTTTACTTTTTCCCAATCTACAGGAAAAATATCAGGTAAAGTTACCGACCACTCGACTAGCGAAGAAATTCCTTTTGCAAATATTTATGTTGAAGGAACAAACGAAGGCGCAGCGGCTGATATCGATGGTAATTTTACAATCTTAAACCTGAAGCCAGGACTTTATACAGTTACCGCTTCAGTTGTAGGTTATCAAAAAGTGTCGGTGGAAAATGTTAGGGTAAACGTAGACTTTACTACAAGATTAGATTTTCAACTTTCCACCGGTGCAATAGATTTGCCGGCGGTAATTGTGCAGGGCGAAAGAAACCCTTTAATACGGCAGGATCTTACAAATCCTACCATTGCAATTACTGAAGAAAATATAAAAGAATTGCCGGTTGACCAGATTTCGGATGTTATCCGTCTTCAGGCAGGCGTTGTGCAGGGCGATGATGGGCAATTGCATGTGCGCGGCGGTTATGGAAATGAAATCGCATTTACACTTAACGGTATTTCGGTAAACGATCCGTATGCAAACCAGAGAGCCATAGGAGTAGCAACGAATGCTGTTCAAGAGGTTTCAGTTTCTACAGGAACATTCAGCGCTCAATACGGCAATGCGTTAAGCGGTGTTGTAAACTATGTTACAAAAGAAGGCGGTGAAAAATACTCCCTTAGTTTAAGAAGTTATGCCGGTGATTATGTAACTAACCGGACTTCTCTTTTTGATAAAGCCGGATATGAAGATATTGATCCGCTTAATAGAGCGCGTCTCGAAGCTACAATGGGCGGGCCCATTCCGGCATTAAGCAACGCACGCTTTTACCTTTCCGGAGTATTTGAAAATTTTAGAGGCATTTATTACGGACAGCGGTTATATAATCCAACCGATTCTTATCTCTCAAGAGAAAATTTTAAAAGTTCCGATAGCAGAAGCGGAAGCAATACTGACCCCTATTATTTTAATCCTTATTACGATGATGCTGATAGTCTTCACGGCTCTCCTACCGGTGATGGCGGTTTAGTTGCAATGAATCCTTCCACAAGTTGGAATATTCAAGGTAATTTGAGTTACAAATTGAGTCCCCGTTTTAAAATAAAATACGAAGCCGTTTATGATAAAGGGCAATCTCAATCTTACAGCAATTCATGGAAGTACAACCCGGATGGAAGAGGCACAAACTACTCAGAAGGTCTTGTACAATCTTTAGATATCACACACACACTTAGTGATAAAGTTTTTTATACGCTTAAAGGCTCTTACGGTTATAATTCTGCTGATTATTATCTTTATAAAAATGTAGATGACTCACGTTATCTTCCATCCAATGTTTTTCTAAAGTCTGTTGGTAATACGTTTTTCTATTCAGGCGGAACTGATAATTATAGACAAGCCAGAACTACTAAGACAATCGGTTTAAAAGGCGATATAGTAGCTCAGCTATTTACCTCGCATGAGTTTAAAGCCGGTTTTGAGTTAAGATTACACGATCTTGAGTTTGAAGGTTATTCCGTTGAATTTTTAAAAGATAATGGCAATGGAACATTTGGCAATATTTCATATTCCGATTATTTGTATGATAGCACTTTGAGCATAATCCGCAGAAAACCTGTTGATAATGCAGCTCTTTATACATACTATCAAAAGAAACCAACCCAGTTTGCGGCATATTTCCAGGATAAGATTGAATTAGCTTCAACCTTAATACTTAACGCAGGCATACGCTATGAAATGTTTAACCCTGCTTCTGAGTATAATCCGAATATATCAAAAAATCTTGTCGATTCGCTCGCAGGTGATATAACTGCATACAATATTTCATCAGATATCAAACATTCTATTTCACCCCGTATAAGTGTTTCTTATCCGATAACAGATAGAGGTGTGATAAGATTTTCGTACGGACATTTTTATCAGATAGGTTCACTATCTTCTCTTTACAGCAACCCGAATTATTATGTTACAAACTTTGGTTCAGTACCTACATTCGGTAACGCAAATGTTGAACCTCAGAAATCTGTTCAGTACGAGATTGGTTTGCAGCAGCAGCTTACCGAAGATTTCAAGTTTGATTTAACGGGGTTTTATAAAGACGTTGCAAATTATATTTACACACAAACTATCTTCACGGCTACAGGTCGTCAGTACAATTTGCTTACAAATCTTTCATACGCAAATACGCGCGGCATCACTCTTTCTTTCTTAAAAAGAAGAGCCCCAGGCAGCATTTTTTCAGCCAGTCTCGATTATACATTCTCTATAGCAGAGGGTAACAGGACTGAGCCGACAGATGAGCTATTCTTTAGTGAAGCAGCAGGCAAACAAACTGAAACATTTCTTGTTCCTCTTAGTTTTGACAGAAGTCATGTAATTAACGGAACTGTAACAGTAAGTGAACCTGAAGATTGGGCAGTTGGTATGATATTCAATCTTCAAACCGGTTCCCCTTACACGCCAAGCCTTCCTTCGGATTTAGTTGATATTAGGTATGAACAAAATTCTGCCATACAAAATTTGCAGTGGAATGTTGACATAAAGTTAGAAAAATATTTTGCAATCGGCGCATTTAAGTACTCAGTCTTTTTACAGGTTGAAAACTTATTCGATACTGCAAATGAATTGTTCGTATACGCAAGTTCCGGAAGGGCACTTACAAACAT
>JAIOIM010000191.1 GCA_019912505.1 Ignavibacteriaceae bacterium | reverse complement strand
ACATTGTACATTGTACATTGTACATTGTACATTGTGAATTGTACATTGTGAATTACATTTTCCCATGCCGTTTCATTATTTCAGTCCATTCTTCTGTGGAAAGCTGTTCCGACTCGTCAATAAGCATAATCGGAATATCGTCTTCTATTCTGTAGCGGCGGCGCGTTTTTTTATCGCACGAAACGAGTGTGTTGCCGTCAAGCACTAAATCGGCTTTTGTTTCCGGACAGCATAGGATATCGAGCAAATCTTTACTAATCATAACACTATCATTTTTGTTTAGTTTAAATTTAGTTTTTTTTATGATGAACAAAAAATTTTTAAGAAGTTAGTTCTTTATATGCCGCCTCAATATTCATTTTAAATGCGCCCTCCCACGTTGATTTTTGATCTTCAAAACCCGGAACGTAACCGGATTTTACAATCTCATCCGGCTGCTTGTGGGATTTTATTGCATTGCCTACAAATGCGAGCAAGCCCTCCATATAATTTTTCATATGAAGTACATCTGCTTTACTTCCGGTTAACTGCCCCGGGGAAGCACCGTGACCGAAAATAAAAAGTGTATCGTTATCGTATTTATCAATTATTTCTTCAAGATATTTAACCGAACCGCTGATGCTGCATCCTCCGGGTAAGTCCATGTAGGGGTAAATCTTGTTAAACACAAGGTCGCCTAGGTGAGCAATGTTTGCATGTTCAAAAAAGACTACCGAATCACCCAGTGTGTGTGCCGGATTTGAATGCCAAAGCATTAGTTTTCCATCGGGTAAATCTTCATTCCATTCTTTTGAAAATGTTTTGTTCGCAGTTACAATTTCGGCGTCCGCCGCCGCGTTTTGTTTTTGAAGTTTCACGCAGTCTTCCTGAGCAATTATATCTTCCACAAAATCTTTTAGATAAATATTTCCGGCGGTGTGGTCGTTATGATGATGGGTGTTTATTAAAAAATCAATTTTGCCGTAATGTTTTTGTTTAATATGTTCTAGCAGGTGAGGAGCTGTTTCTGGAAATTGCGAATCAATAATAACAGCCGCATCTTTATTTATATACCAGCCAATTGTGCCGCCTTTCTCAGAAAAAATTCCTACGCCGTTTCGCAATTCTTTAAAGTTACCTTTTAGAAAAAGCCTTCGCCCAAAAATATTTTTAGCCGGAATCATCATTCCGCCTAATAGAATACCTGACAGTTTTAAAAAATCTTTTCTTTTCACTTTTGCTAAACTCCCTAAGTTATAAAATTCTTTCCGGCACTATAAATTACAACATAAAAAATAAATCAATTCATCTTAACAAGACAATTTTTTTTGTGCTTAAAAAATTCTCGGCGGTCATCCTTATTAAATAAACACCCGATGCATAGTTTTTTAAATCTAGTTTTAGTGAATGTCTGCCTGCCGGAATAAAATTATTAACAAGTGTTTGCTTCTCCTGTCCGGCAACATCAAACAGCTTTATTGTGGTAAACACTTCTTTGCTCACACTAAAATTAATGACTGTAGATGAGTTAAATGGATTTGGATAATTTTGTTCGAGATAATTTTCTTCCGGTAATGTTGAGGATTCATCATCACTAACCCCGCTCGGTACGGGGGGAAAAATATGTGTGATTATAAAATCTATATTAGCGCGCCACAATCCCCAGCTGTGTCCTTCCGGTAATTCAACCCATTTATAATTATAACCTTTTGCGCTCATACTGTCTGTAAACAGACGTAAATTTAGAAACAGCCCTTCATATGTGCCCCAAACGGAAACCCATTTAATATTTTTTACAGGACCATTAACAATTAACCCGTATGCTTCGTATCCATTCGGCTGAAAGGCAGCAGAATGAAGTCCACAGTTTCCGAAAACCTCGGGATGATTATAGCTTATTAAAGCTGAAATATTGCCGCCGTAAGAATCGCCGAGGACTAATCTCTGAGAGGCATCTTTTTTCGTTGAGTAAATTGAGTCGATATATGGAACAAGTTCGTTTACAAAAAACAATCTGTAGCTGTTTCTTTTTGTACCCGCATATTCTTCATTACGATTATTCGGTTTTACAAATACTCCTATAACCGGTTCAATTAAATTGCTGTCGATAAGGTTATCCAAAACATTTGCCGCTTTTGCAAGATCTATATACTCATACCCGTCATGAAAATAAACCGATGGGTATTGTCTTGAAGAATTGTACCCCGGCGGCAAATATACTTTAACGGCATAGTTTGCATTTACATTGTTGCTATGTATGCTTCTTGTTTCAATCTGTCCCTTGGGTATAGACGGATAGGAATTTATTTCCCACGGTTGAACATAACCGGGCATTGCCAATTCGCTGTTTGGTCCAAAACCGCCGGTGCATGTATTAGGGTTGCGCGGGTCAAGTATCCAGTTGCTTCCATTTGTTACAAATTTGTAATCGATGCGTGCGTTCGCTTCAAAGACACGGGTGTTATAGAAAAAATTTGTGCCGGATAAATTATTCATTCCGGTTAATCCCCAGCTATTAAAATCGCCTGAAACAGAAGCAGAAGTAACTGAGCCTCGATAAATAAAATTTGCCTCGTTATTTTCGATATAAGGAAAACCAAAGGGGGAAACGAAATTTATAAAACTATCAACAACCGTATTTTTATCATCTAAGCTAACAAGTGAATTAACACGATTAATAAAGGATTGCATGTGGTTTTGGGGAAACGCCGAAATTGATAAAAAGAAGGATAGGATTATTAGTTTTTTCATCTTCAATAATTAAACCTTATAAAAAAATGTTAATGTGCGGTTGCAGAAAATTAGCGATTACATCGTTAACAACAAAAGCCGTTTCATCATAAAAAGGGAAACGGCTCAAAAATTTATTTCATTCTATTTTACCATCTCAATTTTTATTTGTTTTTCTTTGTCAAGTTTATTGTAGTCAAGCTCCGAGCCAAGTACGCTGTGCGGTATTAAAAAAACAAGAAGCATCAACACAGCGGCAAAAATTACCCACGTTTTTGGACGCTTCGATTTATAAACCGCCCACAAAGCAATCAGCCAGCCTATAAGTGCAATTAATGTTTTGTTGTCGGTTAAATCATACCCAAATGGAACTCCAGTCCACAATTCACCGAAAGCATATAACTGTGTCAGCGGACCAAAAATCATTCCACCGAAAATTAATATGCCCACAGTCCACAAAGTATATTCTTTTAGCTTTGGTTCTTTTCTTAGTACTTCAAAACCGGTACGGGTGGAAAGAAACATTGCGCCGAAAATAAATATAACGTGAGGAATAAGTATCCAGAATGGTACCTCGCCTTTAAAGCGTATCACAATCTGTTCGTCAGTTGGAATTGTGATAAATCTGTTATTTTTTATGAGGGTAAGTTTGTACTGAAGTTTACCTGCCGGAGGCTGTCCGGGAAGAGATGCGGTTAGTTTTCCGTCTTTGGATTGCATATCAACTCTCGTCCATTCATCGGCAGTCTTATATCTTTTCCAATCTAAAATGCCCTTTATATCCGGATCATCAACCGCTAAAGATATTGTCTCGTCTGTTTGCCCTGAATGGGTACGCGGCAAAATGTATTCTATTTTTTTACCATCAAATGATGTTGTTCCGTCAATCGGGTATGTTGGTCCGGTAACTCTTTGATAGTATGCGCTGCCGAGTGTAATAATAAATGCAATCATCCAAAGTAAAAACGCTTTCATGTGTACGACTCTCTTTTCTCATTTAAAAGCAATTTTGAAATATTTATTCTAAGTTAACAGTTAATAGAAAAAAAACAACGAACAAATGAAAGAATGATTGTGAAAATTGAAAGATATTTATGCGGCGGCGGAAAAACTTTGCTAAAGAATTTTAGATTCTGCGAGATCGAACTGATAAAATCAAAAGACCGACTCATTTTCTTTTTATTAACAACTCCATTTCGTATTTTTAGCCCCTTATCAAATGAATCCTATTGACAAAAAATATCGTTATGCTAAAACCGGTAAACTTCTTATAGAAATTGTGCCGGACAAATGCGACTTTTGTGGTTGCTGCGTAGGAGTTTGCCCGGAAGATGCCATCGAACTAAAAGAAGCAGAAATTTTTATAATCGATAGTCGTTGTACAAATTGTGCAAAGTGTGTTTGGAGCTGCCCTATTGAAGTAATAAAATTCAATAAAGATGGGGTAATAATTTAAGCGATGAAAAACGAATACGATGTTGTAGTTGTAGGCTCTGGACCGGCGGGCTCAATGGCAGCCCGGTTTGCTGCCGAGAAAGGGGTGTCTGTTTTGATGCTCGAAAAAGACAGGGATGTCGGTTATCCGGTACGCTGCGGCGAAGCTATAAGTAAAGCAGGAGTTGAAGAATTTATTCCTTCGGATGAAAAATGGATCAACGCACGGATAAGTAAATTTTCTTTAAATGCTCCCAATGGAACAGAATGCGTAATTGAATTTGGCGATGCCGGTTATGTGCTGGAACGTAGAATTTTTGATTACGAACTTGCAAAAACTGCCGCAAAAGCCGGCGCCGAAATATTAACGCGCGCTTACGTAAACGGCTTACTTTTTTCTGATGATAAAGTGTGCGGTGTTAAGTATGAATACCGTGGTGAACAAAAAGAGGTAAAGGCAAAAGTTGTTATTGCTGCCGATGGAGTCGAATCGCGTGTAGGCAGGTGGGCAGGAATAAAAACATATATCGATTATCGCGATATGGAATGCTGCACACAGGTTACTGCTGCAAACATCAACGCAAATGAAGATACTCTCTATTTTTATTTTGGAAAGGACGTTGCGCCGCAGGGTTATTTTTGGGTTTTTCCTAAAGGCGGTAATTGTGCAAATATTGGTTTAGGCGTAAGCGGAATCGTCGGTAAAAAAAAATCGGCTCTTTCGTTTTTAAATGAATTTATGGAGCAGCATTACCCCGGGGCTCCCATTCTTACATCGATTGCAGGCGGTGTGCCAAGCGCACCGACTCTTGAAAAAATTTCGGCACCGGGAATATTAATAGTAGGTGATGCTGCCCGACAAGTAAACCCTCTTAGCGGCGGCGGTATTGCCAGCGGAATGATAGGCGGAAGCATAGGCGGAAGAATTGCAGCCGAAGCAATAAAGATGAATAAGCTCGATCATATTTTAACATACGATAAAGCATGGCACGACAGGTTAGGTAAACGTCACGAAACATTTAATAGAATAAAAAATGGAATTTATAATTTTTCGGACGATAAGTTTAACAACATTGCCCATTCATTTAACAAAATACCAAAAGATAAACGAACGCTCGGCAGAGTGTTTACAGTTGCACTTATAAATAATCCTTCCCTCCTTATTGATGTTGCAAAAGTATTTATTGTCTAATCAATCCTTCGCCGGATTTAATTATTCTGTTCAATACTGAATTAAACATTTCAAAACTCTAAACTAACACCTATCGATGGTAAAAGACCAATCGGTTTATTTTCTTCAACGCTATTGCTTCGCGCGTCCCACCTTACGCTTGTAGCACTTTTATTGTTGTAAATATTTTGAATGTCGATGTATGTTATTAGTGATAAAGTTTCAAAAAGCCATCTTCGTTCAACTCTAACATCAAGACTATGTGCCGCTTCAAACCTTAGGGTATTGTAATTAATAACGCTTTGTGTGCCGCCCAAATTAAAAGGTGTGTATGGTTTGCCGCTTGCATACCTGAACTTTATGCTTGCCTCCCAGAGATGGTTAAACTTATACCCCCCGCTTAGATTTATTATCCAGTTCTGGTCATAACTTCCGGGGCGTTCAACTCCGTCAAGTGCTGCAAATTGCGATTTTGAATATGTAAAACTTGCTATACCGTAAATAGGAACATCAGAAAGTTTTTTCTGAATTGATAACTCAACACCCCGTGAGTTTCCCTTGCCTGCGCTTGAAAGCGGTTCCAAACCAAATGCAGAAAAATTGTCATCCGAACCGGCAAAACCGGCGCCGGTGTTTGCAAGCACTAAGTATTGCCGAACTAAACTCGCGGGATAATTGGAATACTGTTTGTAAAAAATCTCTGTCTTAAACAACAAATCCTCACGAAGCCGGTGATTAAACCCGGCGATATACTGAGCAACACGAACACTGTTTAAATTTTTATTCGATTGATCTGCGAGCAGCCAAATGTAGGATGGCGCTTGATAATAAATACCAAAACTTCCGTTTATGTCAGTCAGTTCATTTAACTTATAAGATGTCGAAATTCTGGGTCCGATGTTCAATTTATTATTTATAGCATCAAAATAATCTAAGCGTGCGCCGATATTTGTTGTAAGTCTATCAAACAGTGTGTTGGAAAAAGTTGCGTAGGCTGCTCCTTTAGTATAACGACCTTCATCGGCTAGTTTTGTCGTAGGAAGGGAATCTCCGAATGTGGTTATAAATGTGGGGAATAAAATATCCGAGTTGTATGTTATGTTTTTTATCGAGGCTCCTATGTTTATCTCCGCTGATGATGAGAGTTTGTAAACCAAATCCCATTTCAAAGCATTTTCACCCTCTCTCGATTTGTTTAGAAAAATTGGCTGCGAGTATAAATCTTTTTGTGACGTATTGTAGTCGGTATAATTTCTACTGAGAATTAAATTGTAAAACCCGTTTTTAAATAGATGCTGATAATTTAGACCGGCAACATACTGGGTTTGGTTACTTCCTAAAATTCTGGCATTATCAAATCGTTGTTTTTCGGTATCGTTAAAAAAATTAACATAATCAAAAGCCGAAACAAAAATAAATGAGATAGAGTTGTTGTTGTCGATCTTAAAATTGACTTTTGAAAGAACATCGTAATATTCAGGCACAAACCCGAATCCGGCGGCTTTAAAAATAAAATCGAGGTAGCTGCGCCTGACTGAAAAAAGAAAGCTGCTGCCATTGCTCAGAGGTCCTTCCAGGTTTAAACCGAATTGAGTTGCCGCTATAGTTGCCTTCCCGCCGAACCTATCGTTCCGACCCTCTCTTAACGAAATGTTGAGTACGGAAGAAAGTTTATCCCCGTATGCGGCTGAAAAACCTCCTGTAGAAAAAGTCGTCCCTTTTACAAAATCGAGATTAATATAACTCAACGGTCCGCCAGCCGCCCCCTGTGTACCGAAATGATTAATATTCGGAATTTCAACTCCATCAACCGTATATAAATTTTCTGAGGGCGCCCCGCCGCGTACAATCAAATCGTTTCTTCCGGCATCAGCTTGCGCAACCCCCGGCAAAACCGATAAAGCGCGCACAACATCTTCAAAACCACCGGGTGCTTTGCGTATTTCTTCATAGCTAAAACTTCTCACACTGTTCACCTCCGTGGGCACACTGTTAAAATAATTGGAAGTTACGGTAACATTTTCAAGTTGAACGGCTTGCTCTTTTAATTCAAAATCTACCTGCTGCGGATGCGATGACGAGATATTTATGTCGGTTTTTACAAATGTTTCATAACCGACAAGCGAAGCACGAAGACTGTAGTTGCCCGCCGTTAAACCGGTTATTTTATACGTTCCGTTTTCATTTGTTGCGCTTCCGTTTGTGGTGCCGATTACCAATATATTTACACCAATTAACGGCTGCTTTGAAACTGCGTCAACCACTTTTCCGAAAATATTATAATCGTCTTGAGCAGAGATAGGTTTAATTAAAATTAAGAAATATATGTTAATAATAAATTTGTTCATCTTTATCGTTCATTTATTTTTTTTGAATACTCGATATAACAAATTTACAATCGAAATGGTTCATCCGCTCGTTTTGATAAAGAAATAATTAATAACGATAATTTAGAAATTAATCAAAGCCCGAAAAAAAA
>JAIOIM010000190.1 GCA_019912505.1 Ignavibacteriaceae bacterium | reverse complement strand
CATTTGGGATATGAAAGATTTGAATTAAAACAAACCTTGCTTTTTACTATGTAAAAAGTAGAAGGATATCTTTAAAATAATATTAACTACGGTGTTGTGTTTTAATAACTTGTCCGACTCTGACGGATAACACGCCGTTATATGTCAGAAAAATGCGCTTGAAATTTTAAATGGCCGCACGTATCTTAACACAAGATATTATACGTAATAATAAGGTGCGGAGATGAATACAAAATTGACACTTAAGTTAAATAAAAGAGCAATTGAAAGGGCGAAAAAGTATGCCCAAAAGAATAAACAAAGTCTTTCGGTTATTGTTGAAAACTATTTCAATATGATTGCAGACAAAGATTTTGCGAATGATCTGGAAATATCTCCGAATGTGCTCGAATTATCTGGAATTATTAAATTATCAGATAATTACGATACAAAACAACTGTATGGAAAACATCTTGAGGAGAAGTATTCAAAATGATTAAAGTATATGTTGATTCAGATATAATTTTGGATCTTCTAGCCCAAAGAGAACCGCATTTCGAACATGTCGCAAAATTATTTACGTTAATTGATCAACAGAAAATTGAAGCTTATACATCACCCCTAATATTCGCAAATCTACATTATCTTCTCAAAAAATTGACCTCGAATGCATCAGCCTTAAAAAGCTTGAGAAAGTTGAAAACATTAATAAATATTTTACCGGTTGATGAGAGAGTAATTGAACAAGCCTTAAATTCAGAGTTCAACGATTTTGAAGACGCTATTCAATATTTCACTGCTGTCAACAATGGTATTAATCTTTTACTGACAAGAAATAAAGTTGATTATAAAAAGAGTAAAATCACAATTTCGTCCTCTGAAGAATTTCTTAAATCATGGTATGCAAAGAAAAACAAGTGATTGTGATAAAACCAATTATTAAAATTAAAGTCAACTCGTAATTTAGATGTTCGATAAAATATTTATAATCTCTTTCGGGACGTCGTTATCCCGAAAGAATAAATTGGTTCATTTTTGCGGCACTGTTGCCCCGATTTTATCTCGATAGTAAACCGCCATATAACTTAAAAAATTAGTATCCGCACTCTCTTCACAGTTAATTTTACCTAAGCAAAATCATCTTTTTCGATGAGAAAAACTCGCGTGCCGATATGTTAATAATATAAATTCCCGATGCAAGATTTTCAGCGTTAAATAGTGCTTCGTAATCGCCGGGTTTTTGGTATTCATTTTTTAACACAGCAACTTCATTTCCAAGCACGTCATAAACTTTTACTGTTACCATGCTTTCCAACGGTATTTGATAATGAATAACAGTTTGGGAGTTAAACGGGTTTGGATAGTTTTGTGTCAGTTTAAAATCATACTGTTTCTTTTCTTCTTTAACTACTGGAGCATCCGGAAAATAATTCAGATGAAAATATCGCAATCTCGGCACCATAAGTTTTAGCTGTTCAACACTTCCAACATTTGACCATGACCTTCCTGCTAATATGGCATAGACTACTTCCTGTGTATCGCCGGGTGCCATTGTAAATGGACCAGAACTGAGAATCATTTTAAGATCATCCGGTGACTCTCCACCTGGTCCCTCATACCACCCGGTTTGCCGGTATGGATCGCCGTTCAAGGGAAATTTTGTGGGTGCGCCGGTATGCGGGTTAAGAATAGCACTTCCGTTAATGCTTAACCCATTTACATAATACCAATTTTCCTGAGCCAGGGGAAGGAGGGGAGGATATCCCCAATGCTGAGGGAAAATGGGATGAAATGAAGACGCACTAAGATTTTTATACCCTGCCATCAATTTAGAATTAACATACGCGGAATCGTTTATTGCCGATTTGATAACCGGACCCTGAAGCAGTGCATAACCAATTGCGGGGAGATGATCTCCATAAAAGTAATCACTATTCCTTCCATTATAGGCATATGCCAGCGAAAGTGCTGAATCGCAGCCGACATAATCATCCTCCGCATCTCCAATATCGGGGTCTGAATAATAGCTTACGTACATGCTGTCAATTGTTTTTGTCCCCTTGTTAATTAGTTTATATTTTTTAAGTACTACATCACCCAGCAAATTTTCTTTAGCAAAAGCATAGACAGAAACATGAACCTCAACATCATTTTTGTATAACCCATCCATAATGGGAATGTTATCATGATATATACACCATAACATTTCATCGCCCCATATTTGCGGTTTATCAATATTAAAACTGTACTTACCGTCTTTGTTCAAATCGAAGTAGGGTGCGCCAATGTCTGCAGGCCATTCATTATAATCGGTTTCTAATTTATTTCTTTTTGTGCTTGGCGGAAGTTTTTCCCAATCGGGACGAATCTTAAAAACACGAAATTTTTTATCTGCCGGATTTGAGGGAATACCGTTCTCAATATTTCCCGGAACAACACCTGTACGCACATAGGTTCCGTTAAAATAAAGAGCACCGTTAATTTTTCCCATCCAGAATAATCCATCAGTAAACACAAGTGTTTTTGACGGACCCAGCGCTGATGGCCAATAAAGACCTGCAGCGTCGGTAAGAGGATTGTGCGAACCAGTACCATAATTACTAACCCACATTGTAATATGGTTTGCCGAAATATAATCGGCAGAATAACCGGGAGTATTAAATTGGGGGAAAGCGGTTTTTGCGAATAACAGCGATAGGAAAAGACAATACGTGTAATTGGTAAATTTTATTTTCATAACTAACTCTTTTAAAAAGTTATAAAAAAGGAAAAGGAGTTCGGGCACAACACGCCAAAGTGAAAATAAGTAAAAAGGACGCCTGATTCCGGAAGAATATTTTAGCTTGTTGATATTTACTAAATTTAAGTTAATTAATCAAGGAAGGAATGAAAGAGAAATGAGCGTCAATATTTTTATTCAACTAAAAAAAAGCTTTAATATATT
>JAIOIM010000189.1 GCA_019912505.1 Ignavibacteriaceae bacterium | reverse complement strand
TAATAAAAGTTTTGTAATCATTTTAATTCCTTAAATTGCTTTTTTAAGACTAATAATATTTTTGTTCTAAATCAACAACTAATATCGTTAATCATTTCTCATTTAAATATTTTGTGTTTTTTTCTTATTGTAATACCCGAGAATTATTCCTAAAGCAACCGACCATATAGCTGCCAGTCCAATTTGAAACGGTTTGGGTAAAATAAACGTAATGGTATGTGCCGGTATCCAGAACCATAAAAGCGAATACATTCCTTTATCAATATTGTGCCAATTACTTTCCCTTAAAACAAAATTGTCCAACAAGCGGTGCATAATTACAAGGAAAGGACCAAACTGCAGATTCATTGATGCTGAAATAGAAAAAGAATATGGGAGCCCAATCATTTCGGGTAAATAACCTTGTGCCATAAGAGAATCAACAAATCCGTGAAAACCGATGAAAGCATATTTAATAAATATAGCCAGCAACGCCCATTCACCCATTTTCATAAATAAAGTGAGAGGCGCGTACGGGAGAAATATTTTCTTTTTTATAATCCATTTCGAAATTACATCACCCAAAGTTCCAAGCAGCGCAAACTGAACCATTGCCGTAACAATAGGATAAGCTTTAACTAATTGAATGTACCATTCCATTTTAATACCAGATTAAATTTATAAGCAAGTGAAAAATAATATAAAAAGGGAAACGAAATATTGATTGAGGTTATTGGTTAATAGAAAAGTTTATGTTGAAAGTTTCAGTTAACAATAAAAAAGGGTATCTCTCTTTTGGAAAGATACCCAACAAAAAGGACTAAATAAATTATTTCAAGAGAGTCATTTTTTTAGTCATTACAGAACCGTTAGCTTCGATACGGTAGAAATAAATTCCACTGTTCAAACCGACTGCGTTAAAAGAAACTTCGTGTGTACCGGCTTCGTTAAAACCATTAACCAAAAGAGCAACACTTTGTCCAATTGTATTGAACACTTCAATTTTTACATTTCCTGATTGAGGAATTGCATAACTGATTTTTGTACTCGGGTTAAATGGATTCGGATAATTTTGATCCATTCCAAATTTGGTAACAACATTAGCAACATCTACTTCTGTAGAAGCAACCGAAGTACGTGTACCATTTAGATCAATTTGTACTAACTGATAGCTATGTGAACCGACAGCTACATTTTTATCAGTAAAAGCATATTTGTTAATTTCTGTGCTTGTACCTACGCCGGCAACAAAAGCTATTTTTGAACCATCGCGAACAACTTCAAAACCTGAGTTGTTAGTTTCAGTAGCAGTTGTCCAATTGATTGATACGTTATTGTTAACAACACTTGCATTAAATGAAGCTAACTCTACAGGGACAATCTGATCCCAAGAAGAAGAAACACGAATACCATCAACTGTGATATTTTGCGCTGCATTAAATTGTCTTACACAAACAGAACCTGGCTGAATATCTGCTGATGTTCCTCCGCTTGCTACCAAAATAGTTGGTGTGCCAGGTTCAACAGCCGAAAGTGCATCACCCGGTGCGAAAATATAGACACTGGCAATATCATTAAGGTCGCCTGCAACTACTTCGTATTTTATTACAGCAAGGTATGTGGTACCGGTTGTGTAAGTTCCAGCAGCAAAGGTTGTGTCGCTGCTTGTAAAACTTAAACCAAGTCTCAAGTCTGTACCTGCACCTGATGTCCAAAATCTTGCACGATAATCTGTCGTCATTGGGTTAGGTGCAAGATGTATAAAATAACCGACAGCAATAGCATCAACTTTAAACATGAATGAAAAATATACAGCCCCACTTGTTACAGAAGTAAACTGAGCGTTTGCATCCTCGCCATTATTGTCCAATGCCGCTGCATTTCCGATACCTGACGAAGGATAACCTGTAAAGGTTAAACCAGGACTAACAACATCGATAGCCTGAGTGCCTGCACCACTGTGGGCAGTCCATCCATGGGCAGTAATAAGGTCAAGAGCCGGATAGTCAAAATCCTCTTGATATAATATTTGTGCGTTTAATTGAAGCGCGAACGTAAAAATTAAAACAGTAAAAAAGAAAAATTTCTTCATGAGATGATCCTTTATAATTGAAAACAAAATTGTTGTATTGCAAATATGTTATAAATATTTGTATAGCGCAAATATTTTAAAAAAATAATTATAATTTCTATAGTTGAATTTAATTTCATCTGTCTTCGCCGAAGGAACTTTTCCGCCTTAGGAGTAGGTGGATTTTCAAATTCCATAAAAATAAATCATTTAACTTTTACCAAAACCATCGTCATATCATCGTTCTGCTCGGCATTTCCTCTATATATTTCCAAATCTTTCCAGATGTCATTCATAACTTCAGCAGAACGTACCGATGTTTTATTCTTTAGCAATTCGCTAAGTTTATCCTCGCCAAAAAGTTCACTATCTTCATTCATTGCTTCGGTAATTCCATCTGAGAAAAAAGCATATAACTCCCCCTTCTTTAATGGAAGTATATATTCATTCAAAGTGCGCTCAAATATTACACCTTTTTCCAAACCAACACCAAGCCCACCGCTTCGCAGAACTGCAACCGAGCCATTTAAAGCTTTAAGTAAAGGGACGTGCCCGGCGCGGCAAACGGTCACAGTTTCTTTTTCCATATCAAATAACGCTATTGTCATTGTAACAAACCAACGCCGTTCGATTGTTTGATATAAACGTCTGTTAATTTCAACAAGAATATCGGCAGGTGTTTTATTATCCATACAAGTTATTTGAACCATCGTCTGAATTTTTGTCATGTACAGCGAAGCGGATAATCCTTTGCCCGAAACATCGCCAACAATAACAAATAATTTTTTATCAGACACCGGGATAAAATCAAAATAATCGCCTCCAACTTGCATAGCGGGAAACATTTCACCGCAAATATCGAGACCGTTAATTTTGGGAATACTTTTTGGCAATAAGCTTTGTTGTATTTTACGAGCAAGGTCCAAATCTATTTCTAATTTTAATTTGTCCGCTTCAGACTCATAAAGCCGTGCATTTTCTAAAGATATTGCGGTCTGATTTGCGGAAGCACAGAGTAGTTCAAGGTCTTTACCGGCAAACTGTGAGCCGCTGTATTTTAACCCAAAAAGGAGTAAGCCTAATACTTTTCCTTTAATTAACATTGGTATTATTGTGTAAATATTTTCTTCTTTTAGTCCTTCAGCCTGAAAAGGAAAAACAGAATCGAAATCGTTTCTGTCAATAACTATAAAGTTTCCGGTAATTTGTTTTTCAGCTACAAACTTAGCAATCTGAGAATTTGATATTTCACATTTTTCTTTTGATAACCCGGTTGAACGAACAAGTTTAAAGCTATTTGTTTGATCGTGTTTCATCAAGATCCCGAAAGTATCAATCTTCAATGCATCAACAAATGTTTCCTGCATTGAGTCGATAATATTATCAACCCCTACTACAGTGGATACATCATTACTAAATTTCATAAGTACTTTTTGATGAATAAACTGTTCGGGATAAAATCTGCGTGTAATAAAATCTTGAAATTTATCCTTTGTAGATTGAAATAATAATGCAAATGCCACAAAAATTAAACCAGCAATTATACCCTGATATTCTGTTCCAATTGCGCTGCTAATACTTTGACCTAATACATAAATAACCAGAAAATAAATTGCCGCCACCGTAAGGGTCGCTGCCCCATAGGTTACCGCATTTTTTACAAAGACGGTTATATCCATCAACTGGTATTTAAATATTGAATAAGTAAATGAGATGGGAATAAGAGTAACTAAAATTACAGGCGTATAATACTCAGGCGAATTAAATATTGTTCCAGCAAGCGCAGGCGCAAGAAAGCTACTGTAATAAACTCCGGCTAATCCAATAACGTACGAAAATAGGATTATAAAATAAGGCTTTCTGCTCTCTTTATCTAAACGACGATAATTGATTATCAGAGACACGAACCCAACGAAAAAAGCCATACCAACAAAACTCCCAAACAGAAAAAGCATAATGTTGTTCATCTGTCCGCCTTCTGTGTGCAGGTAATACAAAAAACGTAATATAATTGCACAGAGGAAAATGAGGCTCGGAGCTAATAAAAATATTTTCTTAACCCACTTAAATCGAATTAACTTTAGTGGTCGGGGAAATACCAGAAAAACTCTATCAAAAGGAACGGGAGAAAAGCGGCGCCAAACATCCAGACTACTTCAATAATAAAAGTTATAGGAGTTACTTTTACAAATCCGTTGAAGTCGACAATTAAATTATTTGATTGCATTAAAACAGTAGCGGCTCCAATTAAAAAAAAGAGAAGCTGCACCCTGCCGCCCGGTTTAGAAATAAGTACAATAAAACCAATGCTTAACCAGATAAAGCCCAACAGAGAAAAAGCAAAACGACCGAAGTTAAAAACTTTTTTTACTCTTACATATGTCGTGTGTAATTTCCCTTCTCTTTCAATCAGGTATTTTACTGTGTCGCCGGCAGCAAAAGTATTAAAAACTCTTTGAGTTGCGAATGTGTTTTTGACTCTTTCCCCTTCAAACTCAACAAATTTATCCCCGTCTCTTATTCCGGCTTCCCACGCTACTCCGCCCACTTTTACATTGCTAAAAACTATTGCGCCCTTTTCGTCTCCTTTTAGATTTTCAACCCACAGACACTCATCATTGCTGCTTGAATGTACGTCTACCACAAAGTAGATGTTTAATAGCGCAACAATAAGAAGTAACGCAGTTACAAAACCTATTAATTTCTTTTCGTTTTTTATATAATAATTTTTTAAGACACTCAAAATTTTTCAACTAAATAATGATGGGAATAGGCTAAAGTTACAATAATTTATTTCACTTTTACAACCATAATAGTAATATCATCAGACTGAGCGGCTCCCGATGTAAAATTTTGCACTTCGGTTTGAATGGCTGTTAAAATCTCATCGGCTGATTTTTCCGCTAACTTTATGGCTTGATGTTCAAGTCTTTCGTCCGAAAATTCATCGCCGTTTCGGTTCATTGCTTCAGATACTCCATCGGTAAACAAAATAAGCACATCGTCTTTTTTAAGTTTAACCGTTTCCTTTAAGTAGGGCATCATTGTTTTCATAACACCGAGTATTATTCCTCCTTTTTCAAATTTTGATATTTTCCCGTCCCTAACTAATAGTGGAGGATTATGACCCGCGTTAGTATATTCAAATGTCTTTTCATCATTATTAATAATACCCCAAAAAAATGTAATAAATTTTCCATCGGATGTATTATCAGTTATCAAATCGTTAATCAATGCAGTTGCTTCATCTATGTTCATGCCGTGCTTGCATATAACTTTTAAGAAAGCTTGTATATTTGCCATCAGCAATGAAGCCGGTACGCCTTTGCCGGAAACGTCTGCAATAGCAACACAACAATTGTTTTCATTAAGTTGTATAACGTCGTAATAGTCACCGCCAACTTGTTTTGAAGAAACATTGACCGCTGCAATATCGAAATTCGAAAATGCCGGTAGGTTTTTTGGAAGAAGATTACGTTGTATATCGCGCGCAATCTCAAGTTCTTCTTCCATCTTTTGTTTTTCTAACGCCTCTTTAAAGAGCCTTCTGTTTTCGAGCGATATTATAGCGAGACCGCCTACCGAATAAATAAATTCAATATCATCGCTCGAATATTCTGCACCGTTGATCCGCTTCCCCAGTAAAATTAAACCGCGCGATTTACCCTGAATCTGCATAGGAACAATAAGTTCTATGCCAAGTTCAGCCAAAGCATTATCATATTTAAATATCGATTCTTTTGTAAGTGGTTCTACAATTAAAGAAATGTCGTGCACTTTCAGGACATTTAAAAGCAAATCATTTGCAATTTTTGATTCGAGAATTTTTATACTGTTTCCTTCTAATGTAACTACTGCAAATTTTGAAACTAAAAATTGACCTATTACGGAGTAAACTAACAGCTTGGCAACTTTTGTCGATTCGGAGAACATTCCAAATTCTTTGCTCAGTTCAAAAAGTGAGTTAAGTCTGTTAACTCTGGTGTCGAGTGTGCGGTTAACTAATTTGAGTTCATTTAATACAAGAGAGTTTTGAACAGCAGTGGACGCGATATTTAATATTGTTTTCAAAAACTCAAGGTCGTCTTCGGTGTAAGGTGAATTATTTAGTTTTTCACCAAGTGCCATAAATCCGATGCAATGTTCGGACGACCATAATTTTTCTACAACAGCGAGTTTTGAATAAACAAGAAACGATTTAAAAGCGGCAGATTCAAATAGTACATCAATAGAATCTTCAACAGGAAACCGTTTTAGAACTTTGTCAGTTAATCCTTTTACCGATTTAACAACAAACTTTTTGTTTTCGTGTAATGCAATTAAGCCACGCGAGCTAAGGTATTTGCCCATACAAGTAAGCAGCACATTGCCGAGTATAAAGTCGAGATGCAGGCTGGAATTAATTATCCTGCTAAATTCGACTAAGGCTGTTAAATTTCTTTTTGCTTTTATATTTTCAATTTCCGGCATTAGCTTGCTGCTGCTAAATTTTTTGATAATAATACCTGGTTATACTTACCCGGCACCGATACATACTTTACGTCATCCATTAAAGTTTTCATAAGATACATTCCTAAGCCTCCAACTCTTCGCTGCTGATAATACTTTTGTAAATCCGGTGCGGGAATTGTTTCGGGTTCAAAGGACGTACCAAAGTCTCTTAAAACTATAGTAAATTTTTTATCACTACTTGTAACTTTAATTTCTATCTTTCCGTCAGGAACAGACTTGTACGCATGTTTTATTATGTTTGTGCAAGCTTCATCAACTGCGAGCATTATGTCGCCAATTTTTTCAGGACTAATACCTGCTTTTACAGCTGCATCGTGTACAAAATCTCTAACCGCAGAAAGATTTTCCGTTCTGCTTTGTACTAACAACTTTTTCTCGCTTGTTTTATTTTTCGTTTTCAAGATTTTTGTTCTCACTAAATTTTTTAACCGCTTCATCGTCAGATTTAAAGAATTCATAAAGCAAGGGAAACCCGAGCAAATCGAAAATATTAAACACTTTATCGCTCATGCTTGTAAGTTTAATATCCCCCTGGTTTTCTCTTACTTTTTCGATGAACGCCATAAAAACGCCAAGACCTGCGCTGCTTATATACACCAAGTCTGAAAAATTAACTACAATTGAATACTTGTCTCGTTCAATTAGTTTTGAAAATTCATTT
>JAIOIM010000188.1 GCA_019912505.1 Ignavibacteriaceae bacterium | reverse complement strand
GTTCCATCTGTAGAAGAACCGGTCAAACTTGCTGCAAAGAGGCATTTCTCAACTGCACCTTCAACAATAATTATTTGATGAGCAGCTTGATAAATAGCTTTTAAGGCATATTCAATAAACGGCATTCCGTTAAGCACAATCATTACAAAAGATATTTTGGGGGCAATGTTTTGAAGAGCGGCATGCGGCAATTTTAATACACTCTCCGGTTTAATTAAATCGACAACCAAGGACATTGGTCTTCTTGGGTTTTGAACCCTGGTATCATTATCGGGAGTTCTCATAACAAAGCCTTTAGAGTAATCTATTTCATTAAGATTGTATGAACCATCGGCGTTATAAAACTGTAAATATTTTATTTCTCCATTCATCCCAAAGTTTGTAGTTTCTAACAGCCTTGTTAAATTATCTTTAGTTGGGAACCACACATGTCCCGGATTTTCTATAGTGCCGCCTCCACCCGGATCAAAAACAACGGCTCCGCTGCTATTTTTTAATGAACGGTTCTGTAAAATATCACAGCCGTAATCGGGTAAGGATAGACGTAATAATCCGCCTGGCTTTAGCACGCGGTATATTTCATTTATAATAAAATTAAGACTTTTATATGGGATATGTTCAAACACATCCTCTGATTGAAAACTACTTGCACACCCATCTTCAAGCGGTAATGGTTTTGTAATATCGTGGAGTATGTGCCTTGAATCGTTCTTTGTAATTGATAAACCAATCAGCCCATTGTATTCTTCTCTTGCAGGGATATCGCCGGCATATAATTTTAATTCAGGTAATTTTTGTATTTGTTCCCAGGTGCACCCGGCAAAATTCTGTTCTCCGGAAATTTCTATCTTTTCAATTGAGTGATATAAATTATCCAACGACACTAAAGACGTGCTGATTTTTCCCTCAGTTATTCCCTTCCCTTTGAACAAAACAGAATCAATGTTAATTCCATATTTCTTACACTCTGCCGCTACTTTTAATTCATCATCTCTTACAGCGTCATCAAGCATCCAAGCGGCGTTTTCATTTACAAAGTTGGATGCAATTAGAATGGATCCCCACCTATTATAACCACCGCCCGATGGTCCATCTACAAGAACAAAATCCGCTTTAAAATTTTCTAAATAATTATAATGCTTTCTAATGTCATAAACATCAAACCGGCGTCCGTTATAATTAACCTGTACTAATGGGGCATACAATATTTTTGCATATTTGGATAAACCAAGCTGCTCGAGGTTTTTATTCGCTTCTAACGCATATTTTTCATCCTGTTCAAAACTAATTATTCTGTTTGACTTAGACTGTTGAGAAAGTTTTAAAGCTAAAAATTCAGTGCTTAAACCTGAACCGAACTCCAAAACATTACCCGCATCAGTGATAAAATTATCTAAAAACTCAAGCGTACCAGGAGCCAACGACCAAGGGGAGAGTTCCCTTTCATTCAAAAAATTTTTTACAAATAACGAGTTTATATTCTGCAGCTTAATTATTTCCTCTATTTTATAGAAAAGCGGATCCCTGGCTATGCCCATACTTAACCCAAGCTGAGCTAATTGTGTAGCCTCCTCAAACGAGAGTACTACATTATCAGTAAAGAGCTTTGCAAGTGCAGTAAACCACATTGTCTCTAATTTGGCTGGATTAACCTGATTAAGCAAATCCTCTGGTAGAATTGGAATTTTCATAAACTTTTCCGATACAATATTCTTCGTTGGTTATAAAATATGTAGGGTGTTATAGGCTAAAACTATACCAATCAAAAGATGCCTAATTTTGCCGCCTTTGAAGATGTTTATGTCTATTTTTTTTCACTTGGCTAATTTTAGCCAATATAAAGTGTCGATTTGTTTAGATTTTTGAGGTATGAGGGGAGATAAAAAGGTAAAGAAGAATTACAAAAATGCCTGAAATATTTCCGTTTCGGCTTTAATTTTTTCGTCAGCTACTGCTTGCATTTCTGCACGCTGACTATCTTTTTCTTGTTTGATGCTTTCAACTAATTCGGTTAAAGCTGTTATTTTTTTTGTAAAGCTCGCGGTAGTCCTTTTTTCTTTTCTTTGAGTTTCATTTTTTAGTTCATCCACTTGCTGCTCTTTTCTGGTTTTTAATATTGAAATTCTTTGTAATAACCTTTGTTTTAC
>JAIOIM010000187.1 GCA_019912505.1 Ignavibacteriaceae bacterium | reverse complement strand
TCATTCACAATTCAACACTTAAGAAACAATAAATTTGAAATATATTTTCTTCCTAATATTGGTCATCTATTTTCCATTATTAAAAATATTTCCCCAGAATCATTTCTGGCTAAGTGAAAATGAGAATCTATCTCTTGAGCAGGGATTGTCGCAAAGTTCTGTATATTCAATTTTTCAAGATAGCCGTGGTTTTTTATGGTTCGGCACAGCTGATGGACTAAATCGTTTTGACGGCTATGAATTTAAGGTTTATCGAAATATTCCATCCGATACTAACTCAATTATTAACAATACTATTAGAGCTATTTGCGAAGACTCAGAGGGTAACCTTTTATTAGGCACTGATGAGGGGCTGGCAAAATATCTTTTAGCTGAAAATAGATTTATTGCACAAAAGAAACGAGGCAACAAAAAAAATACTATCAACACACTCCTGAAAGATAGGGAAAATATTATTGCGGGAACTGAATATGGAATTGAGATCTTTTCTCCAAACCTTGTCTTTAAAGAAGAGTTAAAACTTGAGGAGCAGATAACAGCATTGCTTATTGATAGCCATAATAATTTATGGGCTGGCGGACCATCTGGTATTTATCGACGTTCTGAGAACAGAAATGAATTCGAAAAAATGTATAACTATTATTTACTTACATGCCGGAATATCTTTGAAACTGATAAAGGAAGCATTTTCTTTTTACTCAATGGCAAGGGAATATTAAAATATGATTACAATAACCGTAAGTTTAGCGAAGAAATAAATGACGAATTGTTGAGTAATATTTTCTTCGATAAATGGACTAATACTTTTTGGATAGGAACCACAAATGAGAGAATTCTTAATTATGACCCGGCTAATAAAAAAATAAAAAAAATAATTACTAAACCAATTCTAAATTTTCAAAACGAAAATATTAGAAAAAAGAAGCTAACTATAACTTCAATTTATATTGATAGATCAAATTTGTTGTGGGTTGGGCTGGATGGCGAGGGGATTTATAAATTCAATATTAACGCTCCGAAATTTAAAAAGGTAATTGATAATAAGACCGGCGCGGATTTATTTGAAGGTGAGTTTGTTAAATCAATTTATAAAACAAAAAACGGGGCACTTTTTGTGAACACTTTAAATGGAATGTTGCTTTACGATTTTATTAATAAACGATTTTATGATATAAAAGGAAATCCGTTTAAAAATAAAATTGTTTATTCGGTTGCTCAAGTTGGGGATGATAAAATTGTTATGGCAACAAATGCTGGCTTATTTGTTGTTACTAATCAACTGAAAATACTTTACAGCTATTTTTTAAAAGGACAAATGCTATCACTTTCAAAGGATAATAACGGAAATATTTGGTTCGGCGCAACACAAAATATTTGTAGACTCAGCAAAAATTATGAATCACTTGACACGGTAAAAATCGATTTTGAAAACCGCGGATATTACCCCGTGAAAACAATTTCTTTTACACCGGATAATTTGATTTGGATCGGGTATCTTTTTGGCGGGCTTGTTTGCTATAATCCTTCATCCGGAGAAAAAACGCATTATGTGAACAGCTCATTAAATTCTAACAGTTTAAGCAATAATAGTATTAGAGCTATTTACAGTGATGAAAAAAATAATTGCATTTGGATAGGTACAGAAAATGGTTTGAATAAATTTGATCGACAGACTAAGTCATTCACCCATTATTATGAAAAAGATGGACTGCCGAATAGTTTTATTTATGCTATACTTTCAGATGAACACAATAATTTATGGATTAGCACAAACAAAGGAATAAGTAAATTTACACCGGGGAATAAACCCGGAACTCAATTTAAAAATTACGGCATAGAAGATGGACTTCAATCAAATGAATTTAATAAAGGGGCATATTTAAAGGACGAGAAAGGTTATCTCTATTTTGGGGGAATAAACGGATTAAATTATTTTCACCCTGACTCTGTAAAAGATAACCCGGTAAAACCGGTAACATTAATTACTGGTTTGAAAATTTTGGATAGCCATGTTGAAGCGGTTGGCAAAATATCGAGACTAAAGGAACTGAAATTAAAAAGCAACGAGAGTGTTTTTTCATTACAATTTTCTGCCTTAGAGTTTACAAATACAAAAAAAAATTCTTATGCATATAGACTGTTGGGTTTTGAAAAGGATTGGAATTATTGCGGCTTAAAAAGGGAAGCACGCTATACTAATCTTGATCCCGGTGAATATTTATTCGAAGTTAAATCTGCTAATAACGATGGTGTCTGGAATGACATTCCTACTCAGCTAAAAATATTAATTGTACCGCAATGGTATCAAACATTATTATTTAAAATATTATTGATTCTTTTTCTGCTTTCGGCAGTTGGCGGATCAATTAGGTTTTTCGAAGTTAGGAGAATAAAATTCAGGATAAAAAAACTTGAAGAAAAGGAAGCTTTAGCAAAAGATCGGGCAAGAATTTCCCGCGACATTCATGATGAAATAGGCGCTAACCTTACAAGAATATTATTGATTAGCGACATAGCTTCATCCCAACAGGAAACTACCAAATGGTTCGATTCGTTTAAACAAATATCAAGATCGGCAAACGAAACAATTGTTAAACTTGACGAAATTGTCTGGGCAATAAATCCGAAAAATGATTCCCTGAAAAATTTTATGGCGTATCTCAGCGAATACATCGAAATGTTTTTTGAGCATTCCGATAAATCATGCCGCTTTAATTACCCTGCCGTGATTCCAGATGTTACATTAACTTCCGAAAAACGTCACAATTTATTTCTGGCTATAAAAGAAGCCTTAAACAATGTGCAAAAATATTCAAATGCCAATCAAGTATCGTTTGAACTGATAGTAACAAAAACATTTTTCAGCTTTTCTTTGAGTGATGACGGAGTTGGATTTTTACCCGCGAAAACTTTAGAGAGTGGAAACAGTATAAAAAATATGAAGTCGAGAATTGATTTGCTTTTAGGAGAATTTGAATTGAAATCTGCGTCGGGCGAGGGAACTACAATAAAATTTACTATCAAAATTTAATTACAAAATAATAACATTATTATGCTATGCATATTTATCAGATTCAATTATATATTGCTCACGAATATATTAGGTTTATAAATTGGAAATTAATGTAGCTATTGTAGAAGATAACGAGGGATTAAGAGAAAGCCTCAAAATTTTAATATCAGGTACAAACGGTATTAAATGTGTCGCGGTTTTTACAAGTGCAGAAGAAGTGATAAAAAATTTTAGTACGCTTAATGCTGATGTTATTTTGATGGACATAAATCTGCCGGGGATGAATGGAATTGAATGCACAAAAATACTAAAAGAAAAAAACGCACTTTTTCAAATAATTATGCTAACCGTTTATGAAGATAGCGAAATGATATTTGAGTCGCTGAAAGCAGGTGCAAGCGGCTATTTATTAAAACGAACTACTCCTGTGACTCTGCTTGAAGCAATTCAAGATGTTGTAAAAGGAGGTTCCCCTATGTCTGGTCAAATTGCAAGAATGGTTGTGGAATCATTTCGAAATAAAAAGTTGATTGATGATTCTTATAAACTTTCTAAGAGAGAATTGGAAATTTTAGACTGTCTTTCAAAAGGATGCCGTTATAAAGAAATTGCGGAGCAGTTATTTATCAGTATCGATACAG
>JAIOIM010000186.1 GCA_019912505.1 Ignavibacteriaceae bacterium | reverse complement strand
GAATTACACAGCCAACCATTTTACAATATTCATTGTAACAGGGAATGAGTACCTTAAAAAAAGAAGGTACCTCTTTACCTTAAATAATTATTTTGGTATTTACAGACCAAGTTTAAGGAGAATGGAAATTATTTGGTCTTAAAATAAATGAGGAGCTAAAACGAAAGTGGGATTTTCTTTTATGTGTGTGTTTTTTTTTCTTCTCGTTTTTTATTCGGCATTTGGGCAGAATAAGTATCTGTTTACCCCGATGGCAACTTGAAAACAGATAATGAAGTGCGGTTGCTTACTACAAAAATAATGCACGCAGGACAGCTTCGAAACGAGAGAGACCCAATATTAGATTTTCAGGATACATTAGACAACAAACCATTGTTTCCTTCCGGAGGCAATTTTAACTTTGGATTTTTGCAAAGGAGATTGCCGTTCAATGGTTTCGGTTTTTCGGATTTTGTTTGTTAAGTGATGTTCATTTAGTTATTAAAACTGATTTATTTAATAATCCGCTAAGAACGGCAAGACTATAGTGGTGCATTGAAACCAAGGCAGCAGTAAAAGTATGACTCCGATGGCAAAGCGTAAACTACATCAAATTAAAATTTTGATGTAATAATTTCCCCACATTCCCATCCCATTAAATATTTACAGCCAAATTATTTTAGGAAATTATAAAGCTATATTTTAATTTTGACTATCGTTTTAAGAGGTACACTATTTTTTGTAATTAAAGGCACCGTTGTTCCGATTCAGCAAAAATAAATTTCTTCAAAAACTTAGAACTGAAAAATCACATAGATATAGATTTCTTGTTATAAGAAATGGACTTCTCGGCGATACGGTTTTTGTTGCTCCGGTTATAGAAAAACTATTTCGGGAGTATAAAAATTCAATAATCGATTTTACAGGTTCGCCGATAAGTGCAGAGGTTTTAAAAAACATGCAAGGTTTAAGTAATGTTTTTGCCATTCCTCAATTCAAAATATCAAAACATATAAAATTTTTTATTTCGTTAAGAAAAAATAGATATGATTGCGTCCTCGTTCAGGAAATGAACACTCACTACTCTTTGATGTCGAAATTGACCGGCGCAAAATTGGTAATCGGTTATAACAATAGTTTAAAAGTATTACACGATTTTTCGCTCGAAAAGGAAAGGACACGTTGTAGAGGCTGAACAACATCTTATTAGTTTTATTTCCGGCGGCAATGACATAATTCCACCCCGACTGATTACCTCAATTGATGAAGTTGACCGTGCCGAAAAGATATTAAATAACCATAAGCTGAGCGGTAAAAAATTAGCTGTAATACAAAGCTCGTGCAGCGAATTAAATTCAATAAGACAATTATCTCATCAAAAACTTGCTTTAATTGCCGACCGTCTTTGCGATGAATTTGGTTTACATATTTTATTTCCCGGTACAAAAAGTGAAGCTGATGAGATTGAAAAAATCAGAACCCTTATGAAAAATAATTCAATTTCACTTGCAGGTAAAACAAGTGTTAGGGATTTGATAGCGATAATTAGACAAACAAAGATTGTTATAGGCCCTGATACCGGCACCCTGCATGTTGCAAATGCTGTAGGTGTTCCGGTTATAATGTATACAGGCTGGGCAATTCCTGAAGACACCGGACCGTTCGATTTATCGGGTCGCTCAAAAGTAATAAAAGCAAATTTGGAATGTATCCCGTGTAAATATGTTGAGCCTAAGCCGGCTAACTGGGAGTACTGCAAAATAAATCGCCCGACTTTATGTATGGATAAAATTGAAGTAGATGAGATTATTGAAGCAGCAAAAAATATTTTATCAAATTGCTAAATCATAAAAACATTTTATTGCATTTTATAAATATTCAAATTAGCTTGACAATCGGAATTGATAAATTAATTTGAGACACGTTTATATATTTTATGCTGCCGTACAGCAGCTTTTGCTGTACATACTTTTCTGATAGAGTATTTTCGATTAAATATTTTTCTTAACCAAACAGGATTTAATTTATGGATTACGGCTGGCTTTCTGTTATCCCACCGCTGCTTGCCATCGCGCTCGCCATTTATTCACGACAGGTTTATCTCTCATTATTTTTCGGAATATTTGCCGGCTGGTTTATAATTTCCGGTTATAATCCATTAACCG
>JAIOIM010000185.1 GCA_019912505.1 Ignavibacteriaceae bacterium | reverse complement strand
ATTTTAAACCGATTGATAAAACTTCTCCTCATTTGCCAGACTCATTTAAATAACTTTTATATATACATCATTAAAAATAGTGAATTTATTTAAAGATAGAAGGATTTTTAATTTATGATTTTTGATCCGTTTCCGTTAGCTAACGGATAACGGAATGAGATTGGGATTTCTGATGATTGGGATCAAGTGGAAAGTACGAACATGAAATATATCTAACGCACGTTTATCATAGTATTAAAGCGGCAAATCGTTATCATAACTTGTTTATTCACCAACACTATTGCTGCCCTGTTCTGTTTACGGATAGCTCTATTGCGCCTAATGATTTTATCGTTTCATCGTAACCCCGTTTAATTATTTCTGCTCCTTTAAAAAATTCCAACAAATCATAACTTTCAATTTTGGGGGCAATGAGGATGTCCGGTTTTGCATAACGGAGATGTTGAAGCATTAAATTATTTGTGGAAATTGAGATTGACTGCAAAAAAACATTCATCATCGAAGGAGAATATGTTTGAAAATCAGTTTGAGTGTTTTTACCATTTAAAAGTTTTTTATTAACTGGTAGCAGCTTTTCATCGTTCAAGAAGTTTAAAAACATCGCCGGTAATTTTTTTATTAAAGAATTAGCTTCATCATTTTTTTTGCTTTTTATTTTCCGCGTAAGTCGCTGCGGATTTGGCGATACGTTAACCGCAATTATTGTTTGGGCGTTCATTTTAAGAGCGACGCTTACCGGCAGCGGATTGCTCAATCCGCCGTCAATTAATATTCTGCCCCCATTCATCACCGGTTGAAAAATCGTAGGAATCGCAATACTTGCCATAAGCGCATCGCTTAATAAGCCATGATTAAAAATAACTTCCTCACCGGTTATAAGATCGGTTGCAACAGCGGCAAAGGGAATTTTCAAATTTTCTATTTTTACATTCCCGACAAGGTCCTTTATAAAATCGAGGATTCTTTTGTTGTCGATAAAACCGGGGGCGAAAAGTTTCGGCATTAATATTTTCGCAACCATAATTTTATTAACATCACTTACTATACTTTCCATCCGGCTTACCTTAACACCGGCGGCGTATATACCACCGACAAGCGCACCTATACTCGTACCCGTAATTATATCAATAGGAATATTATTTTCCTCAAGTGCCTGTATAACGCCTATATGAGCCAGCCCCCGTGCACCTCCTGTGCCGAGGACTAAAGCTGTATCTCTTTTTTTGTTTGCCATCAACTAACTGCCGCTACTCCTTTACTTCAACAATCCTTCCACGGCTTCACGTCCCCATTTGGGAAGAAGTTCATCCTCGGGTTTGTATTCATCAAAGTTTTTTAATGCTTTTTCGAGATACGGTTTAGCTGCCGCTTTGCCGCCACCGAATTGTTCGGGCATGTAAAATAAACCGACACCAATTAAATAGTGTGGGCGCGGGTTTAATGGGTTTAGTTCAATCGCTTTTTTAAAATTTTTATCTGCAACTGCGCCATATTTCATCCACCTATTCATAGGGTCAATCTGCATACGCGCCTGTGCAATCATTCCTTTTAGCGTATATACTTCAGAATTATTTGTGTTCAGCGAATCGGCGACAGATATTAGATTGTCGGCGTAATCTAAATATCCATCTTTATTTTCATTCACCGAATCAGTGAAACTAGCAAGCGTATAAAGAAACGAAGCGTAATAGTAAGGAAGCCATTTCCCTTTTTCAGCCTGGGCTATTCTTTCAAATTTATTTGCAGTTTTTATAAAGCCGTCCACTGTTTTTATCGAGTCGATTTCGGAAATATTTTTCTGCATCGCTTTAGTATACTTTTCATCATCTGCATGAAGCGGGTAAACAGTAAAAACAAGAAGAACAAAAATTAGTAATGATTTCATGATTTTTCCTTTTTAATATGGGTTTGATTCGCCAAGTGATATAAACATACCTATAAAGAAAGAGCGCAGTGCCGGTGCAAGTACGGGCAGCCTGACTTTACCGTCATCAGAATAACGGTAACCATAAATATTATTGTAACCGAGCAGGTTATCAACTGAACAAAATATTACGGTAAAACTATTGAATAAACTTGTAAGATAACTTGCATTAAGGCTCATGTTCTGATAATTCTTTGCACGGTCGCCCAGAAATTCCGGGTTGTTAGGATTAAAATATGGACGACCAGTAGCAAACGAATATGTAACTCCAACGCTTGTTGTTATTGATGGTATCCATCGTTTGAATACTACCGAAAATGTGTGAGGTGTAGAGAAAGTAGGCGAGGCAGCCGATGGAAAATTTAAAAATTCCCTCTTCGTGTCAAGATAAGAATATGACAACCAATAATCTGTGTAGTCAAACGATTCCGAATCGCGCCAGAAGATATCGATTCCTTTTGCATATCCTTTGCCGCTGCTGCTGAAAGGTATAATAGGCAGATTAAAATATGGATAAGAATAAACAGTTCCTCGTGCAAGCCTCTCATAATCTTTATAATAGGCTTCTATTCTAAAAGTACGGTTGCCGCTTACACGCTGATAATTTACGATATAATGCGTGGCTTTTTCAAATTCAAAATCTTGAGTGGAAACAAGAAAGTCGCGCGCCGGAGTTTGATAAAATTGTCCGAAAGCAAAGTTAAGCTGGTCGTATTGCCCCAGCCTATAAGCAAGCGAAAGTCTTGGGGCAAAATTTGCTTTGTTTATTATCTTTGAGTGCTCTGCTCTTACGCCGAAACGTGCGGCAAAATCATTTGTAAAAAATAAATCGGTTTCAAGAAATCCGCTTAAGTAAAGCTCGTCTTGCTTAAATTTATCTCCGTTAAAAACATCTTTATAAATTACGTTCTGAAATTCGCCGCCAAATGTTAGAAACGCGCTTGAAGTAACATTTTTTGTAACAGTTATTTTGCCGGTATGCAGCTGTTCATTTTGCGAAATATGATCAGCCGTGAGTCCTATGTTTTGGTTATCGCTGCTGTATGCATACCCGCCGAACACCGCCCAATCTTTTCCCCAAATGTCACGGTAGTTTGTATTAAAAAAAACATCATTTGTAATCATGTTTAAATAATCTTTTTTAGAAAGATCATTCAGATTAGGAGAAAACAAAGAAAGCTCTGAGTAGCTGTGTGACAAAAATGCTTTAATCATACCCGTCTCCCCTACCTTCTGTCGGAAATTTAAAGTACCCGCCCAGCTTGCAGGTGCTTGCTCCCAATCTTGTCTTTGTTTTTGCATTTTAAAATATGGACCGAGATTATAATATCCCCCCTCAAATGCGAGTGAAGAATTTTCCCATCGCTGAGTATGCGCTCCCCCGAGACCAAGTGCCAGAAGGTTCAATGTTGTACGTGTTTGAGGTGCAAGGTCTTGGGTTTTCAGCACAAGCACAGAAGAAAGTGCCTGCCCATATTGAGCAGAATAACCACCCGTACTGAATACAACGCCTTTGAATAAAAACGGTGTAAATCTGCTTCGTGACGGAATATCGGGTACGGTACTGTAAAATGGATTTTGTACAATCATTTCATCAACAACGGTTTTTGTTTCTGCAGCGGAACCGCCGCGAACAAAAAGACCTTCGGTTTCACCAATCTGCTGTGTGCCGGGGAGAGTTTCGAGAGCCGAGTAAATATCGGCTTCGGCTCCGGTTGTTACAATATCAAGAGGGCGAAGGATTACTGCTTTATTTTCATCGGATGCTTCAAAAGAGCCGGCAGAGATAACTACTGCGCCAAGTTCTTTTGCTTCACTCTCAAGCACTATTTTTAATTCAATTTTTCCGCCATTAAGTTGTATCTGCTTTTCAACTTTTTTATACCCGATAAAACTTATTATTAAAACAGCATCTCCTTCTTCTTCGGTTGTAAAATCGAAAGTCCCATCCATACCGGACGAGATGCCGTCGTAACTATCTTTTATAAAAATGTTGGCGCCGGGTAATGGTTTATTATCGGTGCCAGTTACCGTTCCGGCTATTCGGGTTTGTGAAAAAATTAATTGAGCAGAAATAATGGATAATAGAAAAATTATTTTCATTGATACCTTTGTTCATCTGATTTATAGAAACAATTCTGTGCGGTTAATAAGTCTTTTTATTTTTGTTATTAATATATGCAGAATGATTAATATCTGCCATAAAAGATTTGATGAGCTAAAGTTTATTGAGGATAAGCGGAATAAAGA
>JAIOIM010000184.1 GCA_019912505.1 Ignavibacteriaceae bacterium | reverse complement strand
GAGTGCTCCCGCCGTCAATTGAACCGACAAAAACACCGGATTGCCCAAAAGCAAGAACATTATTTTCAGAAATCGCTTTAACCGTGTTAAGCGTGTTTCCTTGCGGTTTTGGGTTTTGCCATGTCCAATCAAATGATTGGGCAAAAGCAAAAGAAGTTGCAAAAAGAACTCCAAGTAGAAGAGTGATACTTTTTTTCATTACTTACCTCATTAATTATTTTAAGAAGTTGTTAAGAACACGTTTGTTATTTATTTTGTTTTATTTCTGTATTAATACAAATTATAATATTAATTACTCATATCAAATTAATTATCTAATTCATTATCTATTTTAATATCAACAGCGTTTGTCACTCCGCCATCGGGGTTAATTTTAAATGGATTTTTAATATCACGAGTTTCGGTATCGCTAATAAAGACCGTCAACATTGGTTTAATAAGCGCTGCCTTTATTTTTTCAATGTTCGTATATTCTTTAACAAAGAAAATATACGCCGTTGGTTTCTCTGCCCATCTTGTGGACATTCGTACAATACCCGAGTCAGCCGAAAGGTGACTTGTGAGAGAACTAAAAAATCTTCTCATCGGCGGAGCGCCGGCTTCAGGCATAGTGAATGATAGAACTGTAAGTTCTTCAAGTTTGTAATCTTGATAATCATTGAATTCTCTGTCGTATGTACGGAATATATGCTGGCGATATTGCGACAGTGTTAGATAATCTTTTACTGTGCCTTTACCGTCAACATCAAATTCTATTTCTATTTCTTCATTGCCGGTTGGTTTTTTAGCGGTGATGACTTCCCTCTCAATTTGAGCGATCATTTCATCAACATTGGTTTTTGATGCATCGTAAAAAACAGATGTTAACACCGGTTCGCCGTAGCGGGTTTCAAAACCATAAACCGAAGCGTTGGCTTGCAAAGCATAAAAGAGATTATTAAAATCGTACACATCAAATAAACCGTAAATGCCAACCTGCCATTCGGCAATGGAATCAATAGTACCGGGTTTAGGTATGTGAACCTGAATTTTTGTTGATGTAAATAATGATTCCTTTACTTTCTTTTCGGCTATTATTTTTGGATCGTAATAAATTACAACCGTGTGCGAGCTTGCATAAGCATCTAATCCATGTATTCCTTCAATTTTATCAAGTGTGGTTTTAAGCGACATTGCACTGCCGTAACACTTTACATTTTTTAAACCGGTTTGTTCATATACCGCATAATCTTTGTTGGAGTCAAAATTATCCCAGCGTTCGCTTATTGTGTTAAACTCAACCTGTGTTGACGCGCCAAGACTTAGAAGAATTAGTAAAGTTACTGCAACCGGCGCAAGATATTTAAAATGCTTTTTCTTACCTACGGTTAATGTATTTTTTAGCGGACACGAATAAACGCAATCTGTGCAAAGATTACAATCAATATGTGTTACTTCTTTATATTCCGAAATTTTTATTCCTTGCGGACATTCGGTTTCGCATATTCCGCAATCGGAACATTTATCTACATTACGCGTAATTTTGGGATACGGCATCAAGAAACTACGCATAAAACCAAGCTCGGTTATCAGCCCCAGCAGCACTAACGCGCCTATTAACCATACAAAATTTAACTCCGCCCCAAGAGCATTAATAACTACAAATAGTAAAATGATTGCAGCAGCAGGAATGATATTTAAAAATATATTGCTTACTGCACCGAGCGGGCATAAATATTTGCACCAGAAAAGTCTAAAAAATATTGAGCCCAGTATAGCAATTGCCAGCGCAGTTATTGCAAATAACTGATTAATGTCAGCATTACCCAATAAATTAACAGAGGCAAAATAGGGGTCATATTCTTTACAGAAAAGTTCGCTGGTGGTCATCGTTAAATATAACGTAGTAAAAAGAAGCACATACTTTAATGCTCTCATCGGGCGGTCGATTAAGCGCGGCATATTTATGCGAACTTTTAATTTATCACCAATCCTTCCTAACCATTCTGATACTGTTCCAATCGGGCAAATATAACTGCAAAACAATTTGCCTATAATTATTACGCCAACAATCAAACCTATACCCATAAGCAATTGAACTTCGCTCATCTGGCACGACATTGAACCCTGGTTTATTTTACTGCCGAGTGATGCCAAACCGCCGAAGGGACAATATGATTCAAAATCGGCAACGTAAGCTGAATCGAAAAGTGGGCGCACCGCTACGTAACCAATGAATCCTAAAATTATAAACTGGAAAATTAACCG
>JAIOIM010000183.1 GCA_019912505.1 Ignavibacteriaceae bacterium | reverse complement strand
TATTTCAACAATAAAAATATTTTTATAACTGGTGCAGGTGTTGATGATAAAACTGCTTTCTGTATTGATAATAATGGCATCGGCGAAGTTATGGGAACCGGCAGCGTTTCTATTTTTTCCGCTGATGAAAAAACTGCGTTTAACAAAATTGAAAACGAATATATTATAGATAACCTAAAGTGTAATCAGCTTACTGACGGCTGGATGTATGATTTGAACTCAAAACAAATATCTTATATTCCTCCCTCTGCCAAACCCGTGGATACGTCGCGGACGGATGATTTACCGCTGACCGATATTTGGCTTACAGGCAGTGATAACATCCCTGTTCAACTTTCGTATAGCTTAAATAAATTTTTAACTACATATAATCCTTTTAAAGTCACAATAATATCGTATTCAACAAATTCTTCCACTGTAAATGATATTTCCGCGTACATTAATTCCGGCGGAAGAGAGTCAAGTAAATTATTTCTAACATCCGCTTCATTAAATGATGATTCAACAATCCAAAAAATTACTTCGGCTGATGTTTTTGTTTTTGTGGGAGATGACCTTGCTCAACTTACTATTTTAAACGATTCAACCACAATTGCTGCTATGACTTTTATGCAGAAAATTTTGTCAGGCACTCCCCTATTTATGTTCGGAAGCAGTGGTAAAATATCGGGCAAATATTTCGTTGGTAACACCGATAATGATACTTATGCCGCATATGAGGGGAGGATGACAATTAATGATGGGCTGAAGATATTTGATGATTTTGTTTTTCAGCCGAAAGTGTTTGCAGACAACAGTTATTTTGAAAATCGTGTCGGTGCCGTTCTCCTGGGATTAATGCGAGAGAGAAGACGCTATGGAGTCTATCTCGATGGATACGACATATTAAAAATATCTCATTCGGATAACACTATTTCTTCCGAAGGTTTGCTTCCTCTCATTTTAATTGATGCCAGTGGCGTAACTTTTGTAGATTCATCTAAATTCCGAATGTCAGGCGGTATTGCCCCGCGCCAGATTGTCGCGATGAATAACCTTCGATATTCGTTAACTAGCAAGGATGGATTGCCTTATTCTTTTATTAATAAAAAGTTCGACTATACAACAGATGTAACAGAACTCAAAATTATTCTGCGGGACTTTGTTCTCATGCAAAATTATCCGAACCCGTTTAACCCTGATACCAAAATAAAATTTGAAATTAATTCTTTAAG
>JAIOIM010000182.1 GCA_019912505.1 Ignavibacteriaceae bacterium | reverse complement strand
TCAAAGTTAAACCGATATTTCTGTAATTATAGAAAATTAATTAAATCACTTTAAGCAATATCAAATTTATAATTGCCACGCCCTTAAAGGCGCGTCAGTATTAAAAAAAACCGTTACGCCGCGGTGTACAGGTGAAACGGTTGTGAAGTCTATTTTTTTCATTAACACCTCGATTAATCGAGGTGTTAATGAAATCTTATCCAAGATTTTAACCGTTTTAACGGTTTCCGTTTAGTATTTTTTATTCTATAATAATTCTAAGCCAACGCTACACTTAAAAATAGAAATAGTTTTGCAAAATTTAAATCTTTAATTTCTTTTTAAGCCACTTTAAAAAGAAAAGTCCAATTACCCAAATTGAAAAAGCCGATGCACTAACGGGAATAATAAGTGAATGCCTTGTGAAAAAAGTTTTGCTGCGCTGCAAAATAACATCACCAACTAAAATATCTCTTGTAAACATTTTTGTTTGCTTCACCGTTCTTCCAACTGGATCTATAATACAACTGATACCACCGTTAGCAGCACGTATTACTGATTTTCTGTTTTCAATAGCGCGCAGCACCGAGAATTCTTTATGTTGATATGGTCCGCTCGAATTACCGTACCAACTGTCGTTCGTTACTACGGTAATAAAATCTTCCCCTTTGTTTGCAAATGCCGCATTCAAAAACGGGTATATCGATTCATAGCAGATCAAACCGTTTAATCTTAGCGAATCATATTTTATACTATTTCCATCTTCTGTTTTAATTTTAGGTATAAAAAAAGTTGTGGTATCTTTTCCTTTGTTCCAGCCCGAAAGACCAACGCCCCATTTAATCCAATCGCCGAGAAACGGCAATTCGTCAACAAACGGAACCCGCTCGCCGAATGGAACAAGTTTCATTTTACCGTAACGCTGCAGTGGCTGCGAATATGGAGAAAGAAGCATGACAGCATTGTAGGTAACATAATAGTAATTTGCCTCTTTGCTGTATTTTGAGTCCGATGGTGCTTCTTCTTTTGAATAATAAAATCTTATATCGGGCAAGCCGGTAAGCAGATAAACACCATGCTCATTTAAAAATGAATATATTTTTTGAGTAAGACCATAATAAGTTCCGCCCATCAGGTAAACTGGTATTGCCGTTTCGGGCCAAATAATTAAAGCGGCACCGCTGTCGATGGTCTGCTTCGACATTCTAAGATGTAAATCGACTAACTCAGCTGGGTCCCCTTCAGTTCCCCATTTATCCCAGGGATCTATATTCGGTTGTACTACTCCAACTCTAACTTTTTTGCCGCTAAATTTAAATGTATTAATTCTGTAATAACCGAAAATAATAGGGAGAACAATTAATAAAAGTGCTATTACCCAATTTATTGTTTTTCTTTTACCATTTGATTTGAACGCCGCCGTAAAAACAAAATAATTTATATAAATTACCAGCAATGAAATTCCCACCGCACCGATGAACTCTGCAATTTGAATAAAAGCGAGAAAGTGGGAAAGCCCGCTGCCGAGTGTAAGCCACGGAAAACTGGCATCGGTAATCATATAAGCGTATTCGTATGTAACCCAGAATAGGGGGAAGAAAAACAGTGCCCATTTTTTATTAAATACTTTGCTTGCAAAAAAATAAATGGTTGAAGGTATTAAAAAAAATATCGGGTTAATAAAAAGAAGAAGTCCGCCGGATAAAAGTAAAAACGGATCGGTACCTTTTTGCCAACTGCCCACCCAATAAATTGTAATAAGGCAAAAAACAAACGCCATTAAATAAGTTGCTCTATTTATATCAATAAGTTTTTCGCGCCGGTCGATAACATAAAAATATGGAACCAATGCGGCAAACATCAACAACGGGAAAGGAAAGGGAAACGGAGGAAAAGAAATTCCCAGAAGTATACCGCTCGCAGTTAAAAGCAGCCTATCATTTTTTCTTTGCTTCCGCTGTTCGGGGGTTAGTACGTCTTTATTTTTCCAAAATTTTAATTTCAATTTTTCGGTTTCTTTTTCTTTATCCAAAAATAACGAATTGTAAATACAACGATAACCAAAACGGTAATTGCCGCAACTATGTTGCTGTAGGCTGAGAGATAGCGGTCAACCGTCGGCAAATTATTGCCGAACAGGATTCCGAGATATAAAATTATCGCATTCCATGTAAAAGAACTTAAAGTTGCAAGAAGAATTGTCCGCTTAACATTTAATTCGCTAAGCCCGGCAAAAAATGAAATAACCGACCGGGTGCCCGGCATAAAACGGTTAGCGGCAATTATAAAGTAACCATACTTTGTAAACCAACGTTCTGCTTTTTCCAATGCCGCAATTGATATAAATTTAATCTTTCCGGCTTGAATAACTTTTCGATCGAGCTGCGAACCTAAATAAAACAAAGTCATAAACCCGAGTACCGAGCCAATGCTTGTTAAAAAGAGTGTCGGGATAAAATAAATTGCTCCTTCCGAGATGAGTGAACCGCCGACAAGCACAACAAGATCGCTTGGTGATGGCGGAAATACATTTTCTATAAACGCAAAGAAAAAAAGTGCTGTGTAAATCCAAAAAGGTGCGGCATCCGAAATATAGTGGAGGATATGTTCTAACATAATTTATAATTTGCTTATTAATACAGTAGCCATGGACGCAATGCCTTCTTCCCTGCCGATAAAACCAAGTTTTTCGGTGGTAGTAGCTTTTATAGAAATCTGGTCGAATTCTGCACCGAGAATTTCTGCAATTCTTTTTTGCATCCCCGGTATAAAATTCATCAACTTTGGTTTTTGTGCAATTATTACCGCATCGACATTGCCAAGTATATATCCTTTTTCTTTTATCAGTTTGTAAACATGTTTGAGAAGTAGTTTACTATCAGCATCTTTGTATTTTTCATCTGTATCGGGAAAGTGTTTTCCGATGTCGCCAAGTGCGAGGGCGCCAAGCAGGGCATCGGTAATTGCGTGTAGTAAAACATCCGCATCGGAATGACCGAGCAGACCTTTTGAGTAAGGAACTTCAACGCCGCCGAGAATTAATTTTCTTCCTTCTGCAAAAGCGTGTACGTCAAATCCTTGTCCTATTCTAAATTGTAAATTCAATATTTTACGCTAAATCCTTTAAATTCGTTTTTCATTTCGCCCCACTCAATTTTATGTCTGCGTACAGACGAACGCATCGGTCCGCTTTTCATTTGTTTATAAAGTTCTGCTATCATACCTTCAGCCCCCTCAACAACGGCAAGTACCTCTCCCGACGGAAGATTTTTTACAAAACCATTAAGATTTAATTTTTCAGCCTGGCGTACTACAAAATATCTAAAGCCTACACCCTGCACTAAACCATCAACTAATATTTCTGCGCGTCGTTCGTTCAAACTTATCTCAACCTTTGTTTTTATCAAGCAACTCGGTTACCAATAACCCTGCAAATATAAAAATACAACCGACAACCCCAAAGGAACTTATTGATTCTTTCAACATAAAAAAAGCAAGGGTCGCCGCAAAAATCGGCTCAAATGAAAATATTATTCCCGCTTTTGTAGGCGTTACTACTTTTTGATATTTTGTTTGAATAATAGTTGTAACAATTGTAGCAAGGATTGATGTATATAAAATTGCCCAGACCAAATTTGAAGTAACAATTAATTTTACAGGCTCAATACTAAAAGCACCAAGTACCGTAGCAGCAATAATTCCGCCAACGGCTGTAATAGAAATTTGAATAAATGTAAGGGGCATATAATCAAATTTTTTACTAATAATATCAACATAAACAAGGTATAGCGCAAAAAAGAATGCGCACAGCAGGGTAAAAAAATCACCGATATTAAAATTGCTGCCGAGTTCGTTAAAGATATCGAATAATGATTCCCCGTTGCTCGACAAAAAAATCAAGCCGAGTACAACAAGTCCCGCGCCGATAATATTTGCACGCGTAGGCATTTTTTTTTCGATGAATATTTGAAAAACCGGCGTAAATATTACAAAAGTGCCTGTAATAAAACCGCTCTTGGTTGCCGTAGTATAATTTAAACCTACAGTTTGCAGCGCGAATCCTAAAAAGTAAATTAACCCCAATATCAACCCGCCTTTTAATTCTTTAAGATGCGAGTTTTTAAAAATTATTTTTACAAACGGCAGAAGTATTAACGCGGCGAGCGCGAAACGAAACGAGATAAACACCATCGGGCTGGCAT
>JAIOIM010000181.1 GCA_019912505.1 Ignavibacteriaceae bacterium | reverse complement strand
TTTAACTCATTCATTAGCGTTTATTACATCTTATTTATAATCTATTTGTTTTAAAGGAACATCTCGTTTTTGCATTTTTACGCAGCCGTCCGGCACCAATAGTGCCAGACTCATAATTATTTGTATGGAATTTTCGCGCATCCGTATGCAGCCCTGTATTGCGCGACAGAAGAAATTTGATATAGAACCACGTAATCATGTAAATGTCCAGGTTTCTTTATCTAATTGATGTTAGTTTAATTAAATTATTTTTTATTTGCAAACATCCACCATTAATTAATCAGCATACTTATGTATGTATTATATAACTCATATAGCGTAGAATCGATTTTGCCTAAATATCGAAGCACGCTTGCTGAACCTGAGCCGCATCGTTCTAGCGTTGCATTAATCTTGCGCTGCACTGATCTGCGCCGCATCGAGCTTGTCGAGATGTCGAAGCATTATTTTTCCTTTTTCCTCTCTCCTTTTTCCTTTCCCCTTACCCTTTTCCTTTGTCCTTCGTAAATACTATTTAATTAGAATAATGAGAAGTATAATTATCAAGTAATTTCCTAATTACCTTTTGATATTGACTTCCGTGTTTTTTTGCTATTTCTTTAAAAAAATCTATACTCGTTTTACTCAAATTAAGTGTTACTTTAACTGTATTTTCCTTGTATACCAAGTCCTCAGGTTTTGGTAAAAAGTCCTTTACAACTTCTACTTTCCCAATTTTTTCATCGCTATATTTTATTTTCTTTTTCATATATAACTTTTCCTCTTCTCCAATATCCGGCTCCAATAATTCTAATTTTGTTATTTCTATATGTAAAACGAACAGTAACTATATTTACAGCAACTTTACCAAAGCAATAAAACCTTTCCTCAATTTCACTATGCTCTAAATCTTTTGCAATAATTCTGTTCGCATCTGAGAAAGCATATTGTGCTTCTTCAAAGGAGATACTGTGCTTCTTTTGATTCAGCTTATTTTTATTCTCATCCCATTCAAATGTAATTGTTTCCAAAAAAAATTGCATCTCTATTTTTACTGCTGAAATATACATATATAAATATGGCTTTACAACCATATCCAGTCTGACAGTTAGCGGTATGTTTTCCCAAAATAATTGTAACAACAACCTAATTAATATTAAGTTGCTTTTCGCTTAACAGAAAGCACGACCCTTTTTATTCAATTCTATTTAATCCAATGTATAGCAATTATTATTTTTGATAACTAAATGTATTATAATAACCGGCTTTTCTGTTTTTAAAATTATTTTGTAATATTGCTTTCTTTGGGAAGGTTTTGTGCCGGGATAGTTGAGTAAATTAAAACTCATAGCTTTAATATTGGTTTGCCCACTACTAAAACCACAAAAAAATAACACCAAGAGCGCCCTGAACAAAGTTTTCATTGTCTATAAACGGCTATGTTTTTAAGTAAAGTGTGCGGGGATATTCTTGTTCCTTCCAATGCGTCTCTGCGAGAGATGTTTTTTCTCGCAGAAACGCAAGGAGAGAGTTATTTATTTTATGTTGTTGAAATTATTTTAGTAAAACCATCTTTTTTATTGAGGTAAAGTTTGTACCGTCCGAGGTTGAATTAGCACTTAATTTATAGAAGTAAATGCCAGAAGATAAGCGGCTTAAATCAATGGTATATTTATAAGTGCCGGTTGCCTGAACACCATTGTTTATTGTCATTAAGTTTTCGCCGACTGTGTTATAAATTTCAATAGCAACATTGCTTTCAACCGGAAGAGCATAGTCTATTGATGTAGCCGGATTGAATGGATTAGGATAATTTTGACTGAGATTAAAATCAATCGGTGTAATAAAGTTTACATCAACGGTATTTGAATATGTAAATTCACCATTATAATCTATTTGTTTTAATCTATATCTTAAATTACCAGCAACAGGGTTTTCATCAACGAATGAATAATTTATTGTGCCGGTGCTTGTGCCTAAACCTTTTACAAAACCGATACTCTGCCAGGTTGAATTTACTTTTCTTTCAATATCGAAGCCTGAGTTATTGGTTTCAGTTGCGGTTTGCCAGTTTAGTTCAACTGAGTTGTTATTAACCGCTGCTGCAAAACTTACAAGTTCAACTGGTATCGGTGTGTTTAGTTGAATTGTAATTCTGCCTGTATTTGTGTTAACATAAAAATATACATTCTGGTTAGCTGTGGTAGTAGCAAAGTCAACATTTTGTCCGTCTTCGCTTCTGCCATCTTTTCCCCAAGAATGCCAGGTGCCGGATACAACAGCTTTTCCTATCCATGAGCCTGCCGGTAAAGTATTAACGTGATAACAAAAAACGCCGTCATTTGCTGCCCAATCGCCGTTTTGTCCATCATCGCTCATAGCGGTAATTATACTGTTGTTTATCCAGTCACCGGTTTCACCGGCTTCACTCTGCCAATCACCTACAGCCACTAAAGCAGTAGGTTTTGTTTCATTTGTGTTTACAATATTCTGCGTTGGAAACCAAACATCATTTTGCAGATTTGTGTTAAAAGTAAATAACACTGTTTGCGGGGCTGAAGTTGAATGGAACCAGGAATTTGCAGCGGGCCAAGTAGTGTTCCATGTACCATCGGTAACTTTCCAGGCGTGATAGTCAGCTGTGGCTACAGAAAATTCGCGGGAGTAAATTCCATCGCCAGCAACGAGATCGCCGTTAGTGCCGTCATCATACATAGGAGTTGTGTTATTCGACCAGCCCTGGAAATCGCCAGCCAGATAATACGGCTGCGCATAAACAGAACTCAACGCAAACAAAAGAACTAGAACTGATAGCAAGTTTTTCATTAGAACCTCCGAAAGAATTATTTGATTAAGGGCATTTTTTTTGTTTCTGTAAAGGTAAAAGTTACAAGTTTATAAAAATATATTCCACTCAGGAATAATGAGCTATCGAACCGGACGGAGTAACTGCCTGCCACTCTATAATTATCTACAAGTGCAGCGACTTCCTCACCAAGTACATCGTACACCTTAATATTTACTATATCGGGTTCACCAATCTGATACGCAATATTCGTCATCTGGTTGAAAGGATTGCGAAAGTTCTGATTTAAATAAAAAGATTTTTTTAACTCGGGAGTAGATGTATCCAGCCTCGTTATGCCGCCATCACATTCAATCACAATTGTCGACCAGTATTTTAGTTTCGATAACATTTGAATAAGCGGAAGTATATAAAATATTTTCTGGAACAGCAAGTTTACTATCCGCGCTAAAATACCATGCTTTTATGTGACTATTAAATTATTTAAGGCTGTGGTTCAAACTCCGTAGGAGTTTAATGTTTGTAGAAACAACCAACCCCAAAATCAACCCGGAACTTCGTAGAAGTTCAATAAAAATTTTATGCAAAAAATGATAACCCCATAATCTGTGCACAACAAAATACCCTATTGAATGGCTGGATGTATAACAAACCGCGCGCCCGTTATTATTTAATTGCTAATTACATCATTAAATGCGCCTACCAAAATGCGCGTGCCGAAATGCACGTGCCGTTAAACCGGCACGCTGCACGAAAAAAGCCCGGTAAACCGGGCTATAATATCACTCAACAGATTTTTAATTTTTTAATAGTGCCATTAGGCGGCTGAGCTTGCCGAAGTGTCGAAGTATCGAAGCCCTGCTGTCTTGTGTTTTAGCTGCTCAATAAATAATATGCTTTTATGTTACTATTAAATTATTTGAGGCTGTGTTTCAAACTCCATCGGAGTTTAATATTTATAGAAACAACCAACCTCAAAATCAACCCGGAACTTCGTAGAAGTTCAATAAAAATTTTATGCAAAAAATGATAACCCCATAATCTGTGCACAACAAAATACCCTATTGAATGGCTGGATGTTTGTATGGTTTAATCCAAAACAAGCTCTACAATCATTTAGCTGCTACGGAGCTATGATACTATTTGCACCTGCTGTTCAAACACAACAGTGATCCACATATTCTCACAACTGATCCGAACCTCCTCACAAGTGATTTGAACCTCCTCACAAGTGATTTGAACCGCCTCACAAGTGATTTGAACCTTCTCACAAGTGATCCGAATCTTCTCACAAGAGATTCAAATCTTCTCACAAGTGATTCGAATTTTCTCACAAGTGATTTGAACCTTCTCACAAGTAATCCGAACCTTCTCACAAGGGATTCAAATCTTCTCACGGAGAATCCCCCTTGAGTATCGGACACTTTCGTTTACTAATTTTTCTCCTGATTATGCAAAGCAATCAGCTGATTTAAAGATAGCTGAAGTTATCCCGAATATTTTAAATATTCAATTTCGCAGCACCGACCATTATTTTAACATTGCAAAAAATAATATTGCTTTGAAGTGTCATTCAGTAATAATTAGTCACTAATTTATTACTTTTGCGTTGTAAGCGTTGCTAATATATTTAGTTATAGATTAACAGATAAAAATTGATGAATAAAATAATAATACTTCTAATAGTTCTCGGCGGATTAACATTCGCACAAAATAAATATTTAATATACTTTGCCGATAAGGGATTGCCGGAAGGCAGCTCATTAAATAAAGCATCGTTGGAATACTCGGAAGCATTGAATGAGTTAAGCACGCGCTGTATAGAACGGCGACAAAAAGTAATGGGTGATGATCTTATTACTGTTGAAGATTTGCCCGTGAGTTCAAAGTATATTCAAACACTCGAACAAAGCGAGATAAAAATTGTTCATCAACTAAAATGGTTTAACGCGGTTTCGTCATACCTAACCGGCGATCAGTTAAGCTTATTGAAACATTTTTCATTCATAAAAAAAGTTGAACCGGTTAAGGTATTTAAATACAAAAATACCGATAAAGCAACATTTCAGCCCCAACACGTGCTTGCTAAAACTACGTTCGGCTACGGACAGTCGTATACACAACTTGAAACATCTAATATACCGCAGGTACAAAAACTCGGCATAACCGGCAGCGGTGTATTAATTGGCATACTCGATTCCGGTTTTCGATGGAAAATAAATCGGGCATTAAAAGACGCCACAGTAATTGCCGAACATGATTTTGTTTTTAATGATGACAACACTGCAAATGAAACGGGCGATATATCATCGCAGGATTCGCACGGAACTTTTGTGTTTTCAGTAATTGGCGGTTATAAAGACAGCACACTAATCGGCTCAGCTTTCGGTGCTTCGTTTTTACTTGCAAAAACAGAAGACATAAGAAGCGAAACCAGGATTGAAGAAGACAATTATGCCGCCGCGCTTGAGTGGATGGAAAATCTGGGTGTTGATATTACAACCAGCTCGCTCGGTTACAATGAGTTTGATTCGGAGACTGATTACACTTACAGCGATATGAATGGTAAAACTACAATTGTTACAAAAGCTGCCGAACTTGCATTCAGCAGAGGAGTTGTTACGGTAAGCTCAGCCGGTAACGAAGGAAATAACTCGTGGGGATATATTATTGCGCCGGCAGACGGATTTAATACAATTGCGGTTGGTGCGGTTAACGGTACAGGTAATGCCGCAAGTTTTAGTTCGCATGGTCCTACTTCTGACGGCAGAATAAAACCCGATATTGCCGCAATGGGTGTTTCTGTTTTCGGATGCGGCACATCGGAAATAGCGCCGTTTGGTTTTCAGAGCGGCACATCTGTCGCAGCACCTATTGCAAGCGGGGCTGCAGGGCTGCTGCTTTCAGCCTACCCTCATTTATTAAACTTTCAAGTACGCGATATTTTATTAAGAACAGCAAGCAACTACACTACTCCGGATAATTATCTAGGCTACGGTATAGTAAATGCATTCGGTGCTGTAAACTTTCCTAATATTGAAAGCAAAAACGGGACTTCAATTGTGCATAAACTAATTTATAACGAAAACGGTATTGTCCCTTCATCGGTTAAAATTCATTACACAACAAATAATAGAGATTTTACCGAAGCGGTAATGAGTGGGGATGAAAAGAATAAATATTATTATGAAATGCCGTTAGCTGCCACAGGAATAAAAGCAATCTTTTATTTTACATATTCTGACAGCGCAGGCAATTCCGTGCGCGAGCCATCAAACAAAAGTTATAACTTTAAAAACGGCAGTTTACTTGTTGAAGAGAGTGACGGAAAAAATATTCCGGAAGGATTTGTGCTTGCGCAAAATTACCCGAACCCGTTTAACAGCAAAACCCGGATTGATTTTTATGCTTCTGCAAATGAACCCGCCCAATTAATTATTATTGACGGTGCTGGGCAAAAAGTTGCTATGGTATTTAACGGCATAACAAACATCGGTGAAAATAGTGCTGAGTGGAATGGACGCGCTGATAACGGCTGGCAATGCGCGAGCGGTGTTTATTATTATATATTAAAAATGGGTGGAAAAGAGTTTGGGCAGAAGATGATTTTGCTTAAGTGAATGGGCAAGAGTCAATGTTCAATAGGCAAGAGTCAATGGTTTAGGGTGCAAATTTTAGGAGTAGTATGACATTAATATTAACAGCCCCGCAGGAAAAATATTTAGAATCATTCCGCCGCCGGGATAATGAACTTTTGAATGAAATGGAATTGTTTGCAAAGGAGAAAAAAATTCCTATTCTTTCATGGGATGCGGCTGAATTTCTTGAGCAAATAATAAAAATTCATAAACCAAAAAGAGTGCTTGAGATTGGAACCGCCATTGCATATTCTTCAATTAGGATGGCGTATGCTGCAGGTAAAAAAAGTGTTGTGCATACTATTGAAAAAAGCAGTGACAATATTAAGCTTGCAAGAGAATATATAAATCGGTCAGGCTGCGAAAACAAAATTGAAATATTTGAAGGGGATGCTTTTGAAGTTATGCCCCGGTTAAAAAATAAATATGATTTTATTTTTCTCGATGCTGATAAAGAAGATTATAAACGCCTGCTCGATTATTCACTCATCCTTTTAAAAAAGGGGGGGATAATTTTTGTTGATAATCTGTTGTGGCACGGTTACGCGGCAGTTAAAAAGGTTCCGCCTAATTACAGGGCTTCAGCAAAAAATATAAAAGAGTTTAATTTGTTTTTTATGTCGCAAACTAATCTTCATACAACTATTTTACCCATAGGCGATGGAATAGGATTAGGCATAAAAAAATAACAGCATGGAAAAATTATTAAACTCAAAACAATTGCTTGATGAAATTGATACTCTCTCGAACCTTACATTAAAACGAAGAGATGATTTATTTGCACTGTTTCAAGTTGCGGCTGAAGCGGGGTTAGAAAACGAATTGGAAGAAACCGCATTTACGGCAAAGTATGTTATGGGGCTACTACGCGTGATAAAAGTCGGCAGCCAAAACCCCGGGGCGGCAGATATTGAAAATGTAAAAAAGGATTTAACATCAAACCTTGAAAAAGTAAAAGGGGAGATAAGGCATATCATCAAAAAAGATGAACTGCTTAAAGTAAGATTCGAATCGGAATATTTTACTATGAATCAAACAGCCTTTTCAGCGTTGAATGAACTGCTTTTCGATTTGGAGTGGACAAAAAAATATTATAATATTTTGAAGAGAAGTAAAAAAAATTAGTAAAACTCTGTAAGCTAAAATCCGCTATTAATTTTCTCGATATTCAAGATTCGATTGGATCTGATTAGCACGGTTAATACCTTGTAGAACAATCTGCAGGCTAATATTTTAACAAAAGAATTATAAAGTTAGCAAAAAAATGAGGCAGCTATTTTTTGTTTCATCATTAACCAATGATCGGTTAAAAAATTAAATACTATAGTAAGACAACTCTTGTGCCCATTTTTAGATATTCAGGTGAGCTAAATAAAGAATAATTTTCTCAACTTAGCAATAACGAAAAATATCTGCCTTAACAATTGTTACAAGAAATAACTTAAGATTTTGCAATCCACTTTTCTAAAGCTGATAACAAATGAGTCATAGCAGTAATCAACGGATCGTGCTGCGGCTCTTCGATATCTTCAAGAATTTCTTTATGAATATTAATGTATGCGGCATTTAACTTTTGCACTATTATAG
>JAIOIM010000180.1 GCA_019912505.1 Ignavibacteriaceae bacterium | reverse complement strand
GTGATTGGACGCCGTTCAATTTTGTTGAAGAGAGTGTAAAAAATATAAAAGAAAAAGTGGGCGGCGCAAAAGTAATTTGCGCTTTAAGCGGCGGCGTTGACTCTACAGTTGCCGCTGTGCTTGTAAAACAAGCAATTGATAAAAATTTAATTTGCATACATATCGATACCGGATTAATGCGTAAAAACGAAAGCGCACAAATAGGCAAATTGTTTGAAGAAAAACTTAACCTCAATCATATTCATGTAGATGCCTCCGAATTGTTTATTAAAAACTTAACAGGAGTTTCCGACCCTGAGAAAAAAAGAAAAATTATCGGCAGCACATTTATTGATGTATTTGAAGCGGAAGCAAAAAAATATGGAGATGCCGAGTATCTTGTTCAAGGAACTTTGTATCCCGATGTAATTGAATCGACCCCTGTAAATGGAGTTTCGGTTATAATTAAGACGCACCACAATGTTGGCGGTTTGCCCGCGAAAATGAAATTAAAACTTATTGAACCTTTTAGGGAATTATTTAAAGACGAAGTGCGAAACGTAGGACGGGAGCTTGGCATTTTCGAAGAGTTTATTGAACGCCATCCTTTTCCGGGTCCCGGTTTAGCAGTAAGAATTATCGGGGAAATTACAAAAGAAAAACTCGACATTTTAAGAGAAGCAGATGATATATTTATTAGTGAAATAAAAAAAGCAGGGCTCTATAATAAAATTTGGCAGGCATTCTGTGTGCTGCTTTCCGTACAGTCAGTAGGCGTTATGGGTGATGCCCGGACTTATGAAAATGTCCTTGCGCTAAGGGCAGTTACCTCTGTTGATGGAATGACGGCGGACTGGTACAGGTTTGATTCCAATTTTCTTGCTGATGTTTCAAATTTAATAAGCAACAAAGTAAGGGGTATAAACAGAGTAGTTTACGACATCAGTTCCAAACCGCCATCAACAATAGAGTGGGAATAATATCGATGGACAAATTTCAGATTGATTATAAAATGAAAACTGCAAGGGAGCATGAAGCGCAAGGCAGGCATTTACACGCGCTTCAGGTTTACCGCTCAATTATAGAAGCAGCACCGGAATTCTCCGACGCATATTTTAACCTGGCGGATATTTACGAACATTTATCAAACGTGAGTGCCGGGGTAGAAATGCTTGAGCAACTTCTTGAAATTGATCCGGCTGATAGGGAAAGACGCCTGTTCCTCGGACAGTATCTTTTGCGA
>JAIOIM010000179.1 GCA_019912505.1 Ignavibacteriaceae bacterium | reverse complement strand
GGATATATGTCTAGGACATTTGAAGAGTTAGGAATTGAAGAAAAAATTTTACTGGCTATAAAGGAACAGGGTTTTGAAACCCCTATGCCGGTACAAGAAGAAGTAATACCGTATTTATTAAACCCGGAGTGCGGCGATATAGTTGCTCTTGCACAAACCGGCACGGGTAAAACAGCCGCATTCGGTCTGCCGATAATCCAAAATGTAGATACCAAAACAAAACAGACACAATATTTAATTTTATCGCCAACACGCGAGTTGTGTCTTCAAATAGCCGATGATCTTTCCGGTTATGCCAAGTATAAAACAGATATAAGAATTGCCGCTGTGTTCGGCGGTGCAAGTATAGACAGGCAAATACAATTACTTAAAAAAGGTGCTCATATTATTTCGGCTACACCCGGGCGTCTTCTTGATATGATAAACAGAAAAGTTGTAAAGCTTGATAAGATAAAAACTGTTGTCCTCGATGAAGCAGATGAAATGCTTAATATGGGTTTTAGGGAAGACCTTGAATCCATTTTGAATGAAACCCCCGGCGAAAAAAATACGTTATTGTTTTCTGCAACCATGCCGAGGGAAGTAGCTTCAATTGCAAAAAATTATATGACTGAACCAATTGAAATTACGGTTGGTAAAAGAAATGCGGGTGCCGAAAATGTAAACCATATCTGTCACCTCGTAAATGCAAAAGACCGCTATCTTGCCTTAAAACGGATAGTCGATTTTCACCCAGATATATATGGAATTATTTTTTGCCGCACCAGAATGGAAACGCAGGAAGTTGCCGAATGGCTTATGAAGGATGGCTATAATGCTGAGCCTTTGCACGGCGACCTAACGCAAATACAGCGCGATAAAGTTATGGCAAAGTTCCGTGTTAAAAATATTTCACTTCTTGTTGCCACAGATGTAGCGGCACGCGGCATTGATGTAGATAACCTTACGCATATTATAAATTATAATTTACCCGAAGAGCTTGAAATTTATACCCACCGCAGCGGAAGAACCGGACGGGCAGGTAAAGCCGGTACTTCTATAATTATTTCGAGCGTTAGAGAAAAACATAAAATCGGGCAGATTGAAAAAAAACTCGGCAAAAAGTTTTCTTTTCTTCCGATACCCGGCGGAAGAGAAATTTGCGAGAAACAGCTCTTCCACCTTATTGATAAAATGGAAAAAGTGGAAGTTGATGATTTAAAAATTAATGCCTTTCTTCCGCAGATATTAAAAAAACTTGAATGGTTAGACCGGGAAGAGTTAATAAAAAAATTCGTGTCTGTTGAGTTCAATAGATTCCTGGATTACTACCAGAACGCACCCGAACTAAATGTAAAAGGCGGCGGCGATACTAAGGGTAGTTTTAATCGCTCTGACACCGAGTTTGCGCGCTTTTATATAAACCTTGGGGCAATGGATAACATAAAACCGCAAAACCTAATAGGGCTTATAAATGACTATACCGATATAAGAAATATAGAAATCGGGCAGATTGAAATCCTCCGCAATTTTTCTTTCTTTGAAGCCGATAGTAATTACCAAGAGGTAATATTAAATAGCTTCCAGGGTCAGGTTTATAAAAAACGCGAAATTGTTATCGAAATTGCAGCAAACAAAGGTAAATCATCCGACAGAGGAAGAAGCAAAAAGAAAGGGAGTTTCTCTTCTAAAAAGAGAGATTTGAAATATTCGTCCGGAAATAAACCAAACCGGAAAGAGAAAAAAAGAAGATATTAAAATCTAAAGCTGCTACGGCAGCTTTTTTTATAACTGCTAACGCAGTGTGGGAAGTAAGATGGAATTAAAAACAATACTCTCCCTGCAAGTGAAACGAGATATAACCTGCCAGAGTATTTGTAAATGTTAATCCATATTCCACACCGGCGCCAAACCTAAAACCTTTAACATTAATTTCGTTTCTAAAATCAATACCGCCAAGGAATGACGCTGCGGCTCCAAAGTCTAATACATTTGTATCGCTAAAGGTTCTATCGTTTAATAACAGTATTCCTATACCTTCCTCAAGATAAAATTTGTCTTGCAGAGGCTGCCGTACAATAGTTTTTAAAGATATACCTTTTATAGAAGGTGTGTATATTATCCTGTTATCGGGTAATATCGAATTAATATCAGCGGCGTATAAAAAACTAATGCGTAATGATGCATCGCGAACAAACGGCATTTCTGTTTCTATAAAAACGGAAGAAGTATAACTGGTTTGAGCCGGGGAGTTTCCTTTTATAGTTCCACCGCCGAGAGATGCGCCGGCGCTCAAAAAACTTTGTCCGTAAAGCGATGCACAGCTAAAAATAAAAACTGCAAAAACTATTGATGTATTTCTTTTTTTCATTTAAATTTTATTTGTTCTATTATAGTTAAAGATAAATTTAACATCAACAAAAATAAAGGCTGATTATGGAACCGACATTGTACCGCTACAAAGCATTTGTAACAAAAGTTTATGACGGAGACACCATTACTGTTGATATTGATCTGGGTCTTCATACCTGGCTGAAAGGCGAAAAATTAAGACTGTACCGTATTAATGCCCCTGAGGTAAGAGGGGCGCAAAAGGTTGAAGGGAAAATTTCAAGAGATTATCTGAAGCAGCTTGTATGGAAAAAAGAGTTGTTTATAGAAACAATAAAAGATAAAAAAGGAAAGTACGGCAGGTATCTTGCAGAAATTTGGTGCCCGCTTGATAACGGAACTTATATGAACGCCAATGATGAACTCGTAAAAAAAGGTTTCGCGGTTTATAAGGAATACTGATCTATTTTTTTATCTTTGTTTTATTAATAACTAAACGTGATGAGCCATGGCAAGAACTTCTGATATTAAACTGACCGTTGAACTTGACGACAACAAACTTCCCGAAAAAATTTTATGGGAAGCCACAGACTCCGGGTTTGAAGGACAACTCGAAGCTAAAACCTTAATGCTTTCTTTATGGGATAAAAACGAAGAAGTAACACTCGGCATTGATTTGTGGACAAAGGAAATGATGGTAAATGATATGTCAAAACATTTTCATCAAATGATGTTAAAGATGGCGGATACATACCGGCGGTCGACAAAAGATGATGAGGCTGCAAAAATGATTGAGGACTTTGCCTCGGATTTTCTTGAAAAAGTTACACCGGAAGAAGAAAAATCTTAGTCAGTCACTTTTACGATAATAAATTCTTCACAAAACAATTTATTTTCATAAGATCTGTCATCTGAAACGGGTTCAATAAATGAACTTCCCAAAGCCGCATTAGTAATATATATGCGGCTTAGTCAATGATAGATTCTTATTAAAATCAGTTAAAGCGGGTCATTGTTTTCTTTCCTCTTAAATACCCGCAGCAAGTAGAAGAGCGCGGGAAATATTAAAAGAGAACCGATCAGCAACGCCCATGCTAACAAATTTATTGTAACTGCAGGCGCGGCAGAATTAAACAGGGTTAAACTTTCCGCATCCTTAAATATGACAATCTTTGGAAAATAAACAGAATAAAATGCCGAGATAATAAATAAAAGCTGTGCACCGGCTATAATGCGCGCCTGCCATATCTTTCTGGTTTCAATTGCTTTCCACAACAATGGAAGCGCTATGGTTGCTAAAGCAATAAACGTCAGGCTAAATGGATTTGAAATAAAACTCCTATCGAAACCTATACCTTCTATAATAGAGGCAAGAAAAACAAACGCCCCCGCTGTAACCATAATTAATGAATTTATTTTTGATTTACGTATTAATTCCGGCATAAGTATTTCATCGCTATTGTCGCCAATCAAAAAGACAGACGCCGTAAACGCGAATATTGTAGTTATAAATAATCCCGTGGAAATTGAAAATAAATTTAACCAGGGATTCAGATAAGATTCCCAAAACCCGGTAGGGTGCATCATCATTTTTCCAGAAACAACCGCGCCTATAAGCATACCGAGAAAAAATGAAACAATAAAACTCGATACGGCAAAAATACGAGAGTATACTTCCTGTGAATTGTCTTTAATAGCATCGTAATGCCTGAATGTAAACGCAGTGCCTCTTAATATAATTCCAACGAGTAATAAAATCAACGGAATGTAAAGTGTGATTGATATTTGTGCATAAATTGCCGGGAAAGCGTTAAACAAAATTACAATTGTAATTATTAACCACATATGATTTGCTTCCCAAATAGGAGCTATTGCTTTTGTAATAACTGCACGGGTAAGTTTTTTATTTTTACCGCGAGTAAAAAGTTCGATGATGCCCGCGCCAAAATCCGCCCCGCCAAGGAGACAATAAAGATAAACCGATGCAAGCAAAAAAATTATTACAACATATAACATAATTACTCCGCCGTCTTTAATTGTTCTTCGGTAATGTTTTCATCAAGCGCTTTTATTTGTCTTCTCATAAGCCAAACTGCAACGAACGATAATATTAGATAACTAATTATAAAAATAAGGAGATGGAAAACTTGTCCAGGAACCGGCGTAACCGATTCGGCAGTGGTTAATATTTTATAAATTATCCACGGTTGCCTTCCAACCTCGGTAACCATCCAGCCTGCTTCCAACGCAATAAACCCAAGCGGTGCGCTGACTGCTGCGAGTATTAAAAATTTGCGATGCAGCAGCCATTCTTTTTTCTTTAACCATAATATCCAGAACAGAATTCCAGCGGCTGCAAGAAATGTACCCGAAGCAACCATTATCTGAAATGCAATATGTGTGGTTGCTACCGGAGGCCATTCTTCTTTTGGAAAATCGTTTAATCCTTTTACTTCTGCTTCAAAATTGCCGTAAGCTAAAAAACTCAGCGCTTTCGGAATTTTTATTCCATATTCTGTGATTCGTTTTTCTTCATTTGGAATTCCTCCGATTGTTAAACCTGCCCCCTTTTCAGTTTCAAACTGACCCTCCATTGCGGCAAGTTTTATCGGCTGCCTTTTTGCAACATCTTTTGCGCTAAAGTCGCCGCTTAACGGTTGCAGCACAGCGGCAACGCTGCCTATTGCAAGAGCAATTATCATCGCACGTTTATGCAGCAAATTGTTTTTTCGCTTTAATAATAAAATAGCATGAAGTCCGGCAACAGCAAATGCAGTTGCTTCGAATGCGCCGATAATCATGTGTGAGCTTTGGCTTATCCATGCATCATTAAACATAGCTTTCCATGGATCGATGTTTATTGCCTGCCCGTTTACCCAATCGAATCCGGCTGGTGAGTTCATCCACGCATTTGCCGTAATTACAAAGACACCGGATAAAACACCTGATACGCCGACCATTAAACCCGCAGCCCAATGAACATACGGATTCAGTTTATTCCACCCATATAAAAATAAACCGAGACAAATTGCTTCAATAAAAAACGCAGTGCCTTCCCAGCTAAATGGCATACCGATTATTGCTCCGGCATGTTTCATAAACCCAGGCCAAAGCAACCCAAGTTCAAACGATAAAGCAGTGCCAGAGACAGCACCGATAGCAAAAAATATTGCAACTCCCTTGCTCCATGTTTTTGTTAAGCGAAGATAGGTTTCATCTTTTCGTTTTAAATACATCCAGTGAGACACAACCATTAAAAATGGCATCGTCATCCCGATGCACGCAAATATTATATGAAATGCGAGCGAAAGACCCATCGTAAAACGGGCGGCTAGCAGATTATCCATAGCTATGCTCCATAAAATCTGTATAAAACATAAACAAACTTAAAAAAAATATTTATGAATAGTATGGCTTTAATAGTTGGCTCTAAAGCGTTTTGTTAATTAGTAGTTTGTAGTGAATGACTTTAATGCCAAACATTTCCCCCGCCAATTGAAAAACTATTCATCATAAACTTCCGAAAAATATTTTAATAATAACCAAGATTGTTTAATTTAATAGTAGATATTTTGTTTACTTAATTTTGGCTAATGATGAAAAAAACTCTAATAACTTCTGCTTTATTTTTGATCATAACTTTTTCTGCGTATGGACAGTTAAACTCAATCCACTATTTCGATAACCTGCAATACGGGATAACGGATGAACTGCCTTCAGAATTTCCGGCAAACGGCGAAGGAATAGTTCCGCTTCAATTTGATAAATCTGGACGTAACGGAACTGCTATATATGGTTACTTACCCGATTGGGAATATCAAACAGCAAGAAACTATTTAAGATATGATATACTAACTCACATCTCTGCTTTCGATTTTGAAATAAGCAGCACAGGAAATATAACAAATCCTGCTTATTGGCCTTGGACAGATGTTATCAACGCGGCTCATCAAAATGGTGTAAAGGTTATTTTAACCGCTGTAAACTTTACTGCAAGCGATATTCATAATTTATTAACAAATAATAGTGCAAAACAAAATTTCTTCAGTAATGTTTTAAACAGATTAAACTCATATAGTCTTGATGGTGTAAATGTTGATTTTGAATCTTTGAATACAGCCGATAGAGGTGCACTGATTAATTCGTTTATGGCTGATTTAAGCACATACATAAAAGCTCAAAGACCTGAGGCAGAAATTTCTTTTGCCGGACCCGCAGTTAATTGGGGCGGATGGGATTTACCCGGTCTTGCAAATGCTTGCGACTACATTTTTATTATGGGCTACAGTTTTTACGGAAGTTGGAGTACAACAACCGGACCTTGTGCCCCGCTTACAGGAGGAAGTATAAACATTACAAATACAGTTAACACGCAATACGGCGGTATTATTCCAAACAACGCAAATAAATTGATACTTGGTGTTCCTTATTACGGGCTTAAATGGACTACCGAAACTCAAAACGCGGGTTCATCTGTTATTTCATACGTAGGTTCAACACGTTTTAAAAATGATATTGTTAACGGACCTACTTACGGCGTGCTATGGTCAGCCGCACATAAAACACCCTGGTATCGTTTTCAGTCGGGCGGAGTGTGGAATCAAATCTGGTACGATACTGATTCGAGTTTAGGATTAAAATACGCACTTGCACAATCGAAAAATTATCGTGGTGTTGGTATGTGGGCGCTTGGATACGATGGCGACCGCCAGGAATACTGGGACGAATTGTTTAACAGATTTTACAGCAATGTGCCGGTTGAATTAAATCCATTTACCGCTTCTGTAAATGGCAGCAAGGTCAACTTAAACTGGAGTACAACAACCGAAACAAACAATTATGGATTTGAAGTTTACAGAAAATATGAAAACAGTGAAGAATATATTCTCGCAGGATTTGTTAAAGGCAGCGGAACATCATCAGAAAAAAACTATTACAGCTTTGTTGATAAATCGTTGGGCGAAGGAAGTTATAAATACAAATTAGTTCAGATTGATTTTAACGGGAATAAAAAAGACTATTCTGCCGAAGAAGTAACTGTTATCATCGCACCGGTTGAATTTTCTCTTGCTCAAAATTTTCCAAATCCTTTTAACCCGACAACAACAATAACTTTTGCAGTACCTCAAACAGAAAGCGCGCATTCTTCAACAAGCGGAGTTGTTGTAAGTTTAAAAGTATTTAATGTTCTCGGTAAGGAAGTTGCAACACTTGTAAGCGGTTTGTTAGAATCCGGTAAACACACAGTTAAGTTTGACGGCAGCAAACTCGTCTCCGGAATTTATTTTTATACATTAACATCGGACAATTTTTCGAAAACCCGCAAAATGATCCTATTAAAATAACAATGCTTTGAATGTACAATTCGCAATGTACATTGTGAATTGTACATTCCACCATTACTCTATTTCTTCTAACCAACCGGTTAGGAACTGCTGCTTGTTTAAAGGGCGGAATTGTATAAACTCATAATCGGCAAGATTATTTTTTCGATAAGGATCATTCATAAAAAAGCTGTCAACCTCTTCCAGCGTTTCCCCTTTCGCACACACAAGTCCCCCTGTGCGAGGCACGCGCGGACCCGAAAAAAGGAGAAATCCTTTTTCGTAACCATGCTTTAAAAATTCCCGATGAACAGGTGTCGTCGCTTCAATCTGTTCAAGCGGCGCTATGTAATTTATTAGGACAATAAAATGTTTCATCTTTTTCCTCTATTATTTTCTACGGCGGATTGATTTATTTTGATGATAACTGTAATTCAAAATTTTTATTTTTTTTCAATTTAGAATTTAGATATTATTTTATTTTGCTAATGTAGTAAATAAAAAAAATAAACATGCTGCATCCACAGACATTTTAATAATACTTATTGAGCCAGCCAATATTCTTTATTATTCTGATGTGTTTATACAGTTTGACAAATACATTGGCAAATGATATTCAAAAATTTTACCGATCAAAATAAAATCCATTGTAGAGCGGCTTCTATAGTATAAAAAGGTCGTGAGAAATATTGATTATCTAATGTTTCCACTAAGGAAGGTATTGCAATATCTTCAATAGATTGAGTGAGTATTGCAATTTTTTTATCACGGAATATCTCGAGATGCTGCGAATAATATTCTGCAATCCGGGTATAATCGCCAAGCTTTATATTAAGCCTGGCTTTCCTATAATCGAGCAAAAAACCTTTTGTGTTTTTTGGGATAAGACTATTTACAATAGCATAATTCCATGAAGAATTAATGTCTTCAATTGTTATAGGTCCGTAGTAGTGCTTGTACAAAATGCCTGTTGAATCATCTAAAAAATATTTAAAGTTTTTTTCCATACTTGCACGCGGAGCTTTTTGTTTGCTTTAGATTTCAAAAATTTTGAGCTATTTAAAGATGCTAAAATATTTTTTAATAAGCATTGACGCAGTTCTCATTTGGCTAAATTTATTAGAGAATTTTATGCAATCCAATTGCCATCGGGCCAATTTTTAACCACAATACAGATAGTCTTTCAATTAAACTATATTTGCCGGTTACTTTTTTATAATAAAATAGTTGAGCTAATGTCTAATAATGCTAATCCCGTAATTTTAACTGCAAAAGAAATTGAAGTTCGTTATGGCGAGCAAATTGTGCTGAATAAAGCTTCCCTTACAATACACGAGGGAGACAGGATAGGTCTGGTAGGCAGAAACGGCACCGGGAAATCAACATTTTTAAAAATTATTGCCGGTAAACTTTTTGCTGACACCGGTGAAATAGCAAAAAGAAAAGATTTGTCAGTTAGTTTTTTGTCGCAAGAGTTTTCGCTTGATGAAACAAAAACGGTCTATGAAAATATCGTTTCTGGGGCAAAAAATATTACGGATTTGATAAATGAGTATGAATCGCTTCCGTTCGATTCGCCGCTTAAACATATTCTTGAAGAAAGAATATCACATGCTGACGGATGGAATCTCGAAAAAAAAATCGATATGCTTATTCAAAATTTAAATGCGCCGGCAAAAGAAAAATTTATTACAAATCTTTCCGGCGGCGAAAAACGGCGCATTGCCCTTTGTTCTGTACTTGTGTCGGAACCGGATTTGCTTATACTCGATGAGCCGACTAACCATCTCGATACATCTTTTATAGAATGGCTTGAAGATTTACTCTCAAATTATAAAGGCACTTTCATTTTTGTAACCCACGACCGCTATTTTCTCGATAACATCGCAAACCGAATTGTTGAACTTGCCCACGGCGAGTTTTACTCGCACCAGGGAAATTATACTGATTACCTCATAAACAAATCGGAGCGGCGGGCAATAATAGAGGCAGAAGAAAATAAGCGTCAAAATTTTTTACGCCGCGAACTTGATTGGGTAATGCGAGGACCGAAGGCAAGAAGAACAAAAGCAAAAAGCCGCCTCGACCAGTACGATGAAATTGCAGCAAAGCAGGCGCCCGAAAAAGAAGTTGATGTTGATTTGATAATACCACCCGCCGATAGCCTCGGAAACAAAGTGCTTGAGCTAAAAAGTGTAAGCATAAAACTCGGCGGTAAATTACTTTTTGAAAATCTGAATATGCTTTTTGAAAAAGGAAGAAAACTCGGAATTGTCGGCAATAATGGAACAGGCAAAACTACATTACTTAAAATAATTCTTGGCGAACTACATCCCCAAAAAGGAAAAATTGAAATAGGTGAAAAAACAATCTTTAATTATGTCGATCAAGAAAGACTTTTATTAAACGATGAAGATACAGTATTTGAAGCTATAAGCGAAGGAAACGATACTATTCAATTTGGAAAATACAAAATGAACGTATGGACCTACCTGCGCAGGTTTTTATTTACCGATGACAGGATAAATACAAAAGTGGGCAGGCTTTCCGGCGGCGAACTCAGTCGATTAACGCTTGCAAAAATATTAATGCGCGGCGGAAATTTTTTGTTGTTGGATGAACCGACAAACGATCTTGACCTGCCGACATTGCGGGTTCTTGAAGAAGCCCTGATAAATTTTGAAGGATGCGTTGTAGTTGTAAGTCACGACCGCTATTTTCTAAACCGCGTTTGCACAGGCATTTTAGCGCTCGAAGGCATAGGAGCGCCACATTTTAGCGAAGGCAATTATGATTACTATATTGAAAAAAGAAACGCGCGGCTAAAAGCCACTGTGGTTGAAGACAAAACCAAAGTAAAAAAAGAAGATCCCCGCGAAAAACCGAAAGTAAGAAAATTAAGCTGGAAAGAAACAAAAGAACTCGAATCAATTGAGGCAGAAATTATTACAAGCGAAAAAGAAGTTGAAAGAATTGAAGGAATATTTTCATCGCCTGACTATTATGAAAAATACGCAGAAGACACAGTTAAATTAAATGACCAACTACACCAGACAAAGGGGAAAATAAAACAACTTTACAACCGCTGGCAGGAGCTTGAAGAAATTAAAGACATGCTTGATTAGTGGTGAAGCCGTGCCAATCGTCTACGCAGTAATCTCGTATGAAAGTATAAAATTTATAAAATTCTATTTGTAAAATAATTTCTGTCTTAAAATTGATCCTATTATTGATTACTTTGATTTGAAAAAATTAATTAGTTGCTGTAACTATAATTTAAAGAGTGAGAAATGGAAAACAAAAATAATAAAGAAACCTGTGGCATCTGCGAGTTCGAGTTGGTTGGCGATAATGATTTTTGTCCCAATTGCGGGGCACTGTTAATTGAAGAAGTTGAATGTACAAACCACCCGAAGGTTGAAGCAATCGGCGTATGTGTAATTTGCTCTCAGGCATTCTGCAATGATTGCGGCGGGTTAACCGAAGATAAATTTCTCTGCAATGAACATGAGAATTATGAAACTTTCCAAAATATGGCTCGTGTTTACGGCAGCAGCGATGAAGTAACAATTCGCTACGCAGCCGAATGCCTTGAGCAAGCGGGCTTACACCCATTTGTATTTTCGCGTAAAGCATCTCCTATGCATCTCGGCGGCGCAGATTATAGTTTGTTTCGCGCTTCAGGCGATACATCAAAACATATTGTTAATGAAATAAAACTACTTGTACCCCACGGCGAAGTACTTGAAGCTGAAAAGATTCTTGAAGAATTGGATATCGAATAGACCCAAACTTTCTTAAATGAACCAATCTTCTATTACTAAAAACTGATAAAATCCTATTATTAATTTTAATTGTATTCCATAGAACATAGTTTATCTATTTTTGTACCTTTCTCTCTCTCTCATCCTTCATAGGGCTATAATCAAAACCTCACTAAGCGCAAGTAATTTATAGGTCCGCACTCAGAAGGTCATTCCCCGTGAAAACGGGAATCTGAAACCTTGCGTATTTGAATGATATCATCACTTTCGTGGAAATACATTTAGAGTATTTAGACTTTTTAGAGCGAACTCATTTATTATAGTCTGTCTCCCAAAGTAAATATTATTACTCATCCATTCCCTTCATTTTTCTTAAAATAATGAATATTTATTGTTGAAATTAAAAAATATCCACCGCCACTTTTTATTTCTAAAAATACTTTATCAAAAAGAATTTTTGTCTCATATTGAGTCATCGCACCCCTAAATAAAATAAAAAAAGCTTCGAAAATAGATTAAAAAACAAACATTATGTTTGGTACGCAATCTGTACTGTGGTTGCAAATAAATAACCCATTTAGGAGTAATTAAAATGATCAGAAATCTTCTTACAGTCTTGTCCCTATTTTTTCTTGTTTCGATAGGATTTGCTCAGGAAACAAAAAAAGTAGTAGAAACAAATTTTCCTCCACAGTACTTTCAATCCCCAAATGGTATTGAAGGTTCAAGCGTAGCAAAAGTATTGGCTACCGACAAAGGAACTAACATTACTTATACAAACCCATACACTAATAATTCGCAATCAAGTTTCGCCGGTACATTAAGTGGTACAATTGACGGCAATAACGCAAATTTTTACTGTATCGACATCAAACACTTTTTGGTTTTCTGGACGGTAGGGCAACCTCACACATATACTGATGATGGCAGCACACCGGCACAAATTACCTATTTATTAAATAACTATTATCCGCATAATCCTTACGGTTATCCCGGCGGGGCATCTTCGGTTCAAAAAGAAGCCGCTGCTATTCAGGCAGCTATTTGGTATTTTAGCGATGGATTAAATGTTAATACTATTAATGTTGCAGATGTTAAAACCCGTGCACTTGCACTAATTGCAGACGCAAATTCAAATGCGGGTAGTGTAATACCTGTTTATACCCTGTTAATAACACCCTCAACTCAATCAGTATCTATTGGCAACTCGGCATCATTTACTGTTTCAGCATTCGATATAAACGGAAATGTGCTTTCAAATATTAATGTAGCCTTAAGTACATCAGATGGTGTTCTTTCAACTGCTTCTGCTACTACAACAGCAAGTGGTGCAACACCGGTTGTAACACTTTCTCAAGGCAGTTTAAGTTCGGCAACCATTACAGCAACGGCTAACGTGGTTATTCCTCACGGAACAAGGTATGTCCATAGCACTGACCCTGACACATATCAGAAATTGGTTCTTGCAACTCCCACTATCGCTAATCTTTCAGTTACCGGAAGTGTTAACTGGTATACTCCCGAACTATGCGACCTTAACGGATTTAGAACCCAGACACAGGGTGGATGGGGAAGCCCAAATAATAGCGGACCTGGCAGAATTAGAGTGCTAAATTTTGCAAATGTATTCCCTGCCGGATTAACTATTGGCAGCGGTGCTAACAAAGCTACTTTTTTAACTTCCGACGCAATAAGAAATTTTTTGCCGGCTGGAAGCTCTCCAAATACATTAACTGGCAGCCTTGTTAATCCTTTAACAACTTCAGCAGGCGTACTTGCAGGTCAATTAGTCGCAGCTACAATTAACGTCTATTTTAGTGCGGCAGGTGTTCTCGGAACCAACCCGCAGGAACTTGGAAGATTAGTTATCGCTTCCGGTGATTTTTATGGAAAAACTGTTTATGAACTTTTAGATATTGCCAACGCGGTAATAAGCGGCGCTTCGAGCGCCTATACTCCATCTCAGGTAAATGATGCACTAACTTCACTAAATGAAAATTTTGACGATGGCACTGTAAACCAGGGTTATCTCGATTGCGGTGTTCCGTTTGCTTCAATAGGAAACAAAGTTTGGAACGACGTAAATAAAAATGGTAAACAAGACAACGGTGAAGCCGGAGTTCCCGGAGTAGTTGTAAATTTATATAACTGTTCAGATGTATTTATTTCCACTACAAGTACCGATGCAAATGGTATTTACACATTCGGCAACTTAGTGCCGGGTGATTATTATGTTGAATTTGTGTTACCTGCTAACTCAGCATTTACAGCTAAAGATCAAGGCTCTAACGATGCAAAAGATTCTGACGCTGATGTTTTAACAGGAAAAACTACCTGTACAAGTTTAGCAGCCGGCGAAGACGATATGACTTGGGACGCTGGTATTTATAGCCTTACTCCTTGTGTTACCGGCTGGAACGGAACGCTGGGACTTGATGAACCAGTTTGTTATGAAACTCCACAGCCTGTAATAGTCGGCGGCTCGGTTACTCATACACCAAATCCTTCAAAAGCAAAGATGCAAACATGGTGGAGAGTAGTTTTCCCAATTGATTTAACAACAGGTTACAACTATACAAACACACAAATATTAAACGATACTACTTTTCAGATTACAGCTAACTGGCCTGGTATAAGATATAATGATACACAGGTTGAAGTTGAATATGGCGTATCTATTTTAGATTGTGACGGAAATGTTATTGGCACACCGATTACAAAAAAAGTATTCTGGAACCCAACAATATGTCCTCCGCCTCCTCCAAATGAAGCTGATGTAAAAGTTGTTAAAACAGCGAGCAAAGATTCTGTACAAAACGGCGATAACGTTACTTATACAATATTAGCTACAAACATGGGTCCTAAGGACGCAACAGGTGTAGTAGTTACAGATGTACTTCCCGCCGGAGTGGATTTTATCTCTTCCTCGGCTACCGTTGGTGCTTATAACGATGTTACCGGAGTATGGTCTATTGGCAACTTAGCTAATGGTGCCAATGCAACTTTAACAATTACAGTTAAGGTTGATGTTACTGCAAGCGGTTCAGGTTCGTTTAACCTTGGCGATGCTGAAGGATTTAATGTATTTGTACTTTATGATGTTACTCAGCCTTCCGCCGATACTGAAGGTAAAATGGCAGTTGGTAGAAATGCTCAGCTAGCTCAATATAGCGTAGGCGACAAACTCCCCGCATATCCTTACGGTCAGGAAGATGTATTAGTAGTTGGCAACAATTTAACATTTACAAGCGGTGCCGTATGTGCCGGAAATGTGGTTTATGGCAACTCCACAAACCTACCTATTTACGGTGTAAGTACTACAAATGGTACAGTTAGAAAAGATTCGGTTATTGATTTTACAGCAGCCGAAGCATATCTGAAAAGCTTGTCCGCAACGCTTGGTGCATATACCAATAACGGTACTACCACTTACCAATGGGGCGGCATTTTCCTCGCAGGTACTAACCCTGTATTAAACGTATTCCACGTAGACGGTACTATGCTTTCAACAGCTAACAACTTCTCAATTACTGCACCTAATGGTTCGGCTGTACTTGTTAATATAGACGGCGACAGTACATCATGGAGCGGTGGCGTAAGTGTTAACGGTACTTCTTTTCAGAATGTTATTTACAACTTCTACGAAGCAAAGTATCTGAAAATTCAATATATAAATATTACAGGAACGGTTCTAGCGCCTCTTGCAAAAGTTAATTTTGTAAGCGGTGTACAGAACGGACAAATGATCTGCAAGTTCCTCGAGGGACAAGGTCAGTTCAATGATAAATTATTTATCGGCAGCATTCCTGTAGATACGACAGTTGTAAACGTGGCTAGTATCGAGTCAACATACCCGACTGATCCTAATCTGCTGAACAATTCATCTCAAGCTTCCGTAAAAGTTGGCGGAACCGAGCAGACATCAGCACCGGCGGGTTCATGGCAGCAGTATAGCAGCCTAACAAGTAATCAGATGATAACATCGTTAGCACATGATCTGAATGGCAACTTACTCTCCGGAACGGTGGGAGGCTCTATTTATCGTGCGGCTTCAGATGAGTCGTGGACTATGATAAATGAAGGCATGAGTGTAGATTACATTTGGTCGATGGCAACAGCACAGAATGGTAATATACTTGCAGCTACTGAAAAAGGTATCTACTTATCAAACGATAATGGTTCAAACTGGTCAGCTACCGAATTATCACAAAAAGAAATTCGCGTGTTAACAGTTGCAGCTAACGGCATCATCTATGCCGGAACATGGGGTTATGGGGTTTACAAATCAATTGACAATGGCGCAACATGGCAGATAATAAACGGCGGTATTACTTCAATGAATATCCGCAGCATAACTGTTGCAAGCAATGGTTACGTATATGCCGGCTCATTCGATGGTGGTCTGTTCAGATCGGTAAATGATGGTCAAGATTGGGTAAGATTAAACATAGCTTATAATTTTATATATGCACTTGGTGTTTCAACTAATAATGTAGTTATTGCAGGAACCTACGGAAGCGGTATCTACCGCTCAACGAACTTCGGTGATAGCTGGTTGAAAGTTAACACTGATGTATCTTCACAATACATATACTCGGTAAATACCGATGCAAGCAATAACATATTTGTCAGTACCTGGATGGGCGGCGTATTAGTATCGAAAGACGATGGCGCAACCTGGCAGAAAGCCGGAATGAGCGGATTTGAAGTAAGCTCTATTACAGTGAATACTTCTGACAATACTTTGTTCGCCGGTACCGGTAAAGGCTCGGTCTATAAAATGGTTGATGGCATCAGCAATGCTAAGAACGAAACAACTGTTCCGACAGAATTCGAACTAAAGCAAAACTATCCAAACCCGTTCAACCCTTCAACAAAGATTGAGTTCTCTGTTGCCAACAACGAACGTATTACGATAACAATTTACAACATCCTTGGGCAGGTTGTAAAAACATTAGTTGATATGGATTATGCTCCTGGCAAATACACAGTCAATTTCGACGGTGCAAATCTTGCAAGTGGTGTTTACATCTACAACATGAAAACAAACAGCACAAACTTTACAAAGAAGATGATGCTTCTAAAGTAAGTTGTTGAAATAGTTCTCTCTAATTAGGCGGTCTTTTTAAGACCGCCTTTTTTATTTTAGATTGGAAATGAGTCTGCTACAAAAAGTTGCTGCCGTAAAAACATTTTAAAATAATTCGATTAAAATTTTTAAATTCCCACTCCGCCGATTCTTCAAGTCCATCAATAATTCTTCCCATTCCTAACTTTATTTTTTCCCACAATTGAAAAGAATATTTGCTAAATGTTTAGCAAAATAATTAAAATTGTACGTTTAAGTTCTAAAATAGACGATATTAGTTGTTGTAACATCATTGTTTGCTGGCACAGTTTTAGCATAAATGAGGTATCTGATTTTTTAGTTAACCACCGGCTTCTATGCCGGATAATTGTTCTCTTTAAGTTGAAAAAAAAGAGAGAGAAAAAACGTGGCAACAAAATCATTTCGCGGCGGGGTACATCCCCGTGAATACAAAGAATTAACCGAACATATTGCTTTTGAGGTTATGCCCGCACCTCAGGAAATTTTTGTTCCCCTAAATCAACATCTCGGTAAAGAAGCAATTGCGCTTGTAAAAAAAGGCACCGCTGTTATTGTTGGTTCGGTTGTTGCCGAGGCTGACGGGTTTATTTCCGCCCCTATTCACAGTTCGGTCTGTGGAACAGTAACAAGTATAGGTAAGCAATCAACTCCTTTCGGATTTCCGAAAGATACAATAGTTATTAAAACCAATGGTCAGGCAGAAAGTAATTATTTGCCTCCTCTCAGTTACGAAACAATAACTCAAGAAGAAATAAAAGAAAGAGTAAAGGCTGCGGGTATTGTAGGACAGGGTGGTGCGGCGTTCCCGACCTATGTAAAACTAACTCCGCCAAAAGATAAAAAAATTGAATTCGTTATTCTTAACGGGTGCGAGTGCGAGCCTTACCTAACACGCGATTATCGTTTTATGGTTGAACGACCTGAAGCAGTAATTGAAGGGTTAAAGCTTTTATTAAAAGCAATAAATGTTGAAAAAGGTTATATCGGTATTGAAGATAACAAACCCGATGCAATAAAAATTATGACCAATGCGACAGCCGGTGAAAATAACATCGAGGTATTTTCATTAAAAACAAAATACCCGCAGGGCGCCGAAAAAATGCTTATCAAAGCAATTACCGGACGCGAAGTTCCTCCGGGAAAACTTCCGCTTGAAGTGGGTGCCGTAATACAAAACATCGGAACAGCAGTTGCTGTCTACGATGCTGTGGTTAAAGGTGAACCTTCGTTAACGGCTGCATTAACCGTAACCGGGCTTGGCATAAAAAATCCGAAAAATCTTTTAGTGCCCGTTGGTACTCCGTTAAAAGATGTTTTAGATTTTTGCGGCGGAGTTACGGATGACGCGGTAAAAACAATTGTAGGCGGACCGATGATGGGCGTAGCGCAACACGATTTGATGGCGCCGGTTCTTAAAGCAACTTCGGGCATTATTGTTCTTACCGAGAAAGAAATTTCAAAAGGCGAAGAAACAGCGTGCTTAAAATGCGGACAATGTGTTAGTGTTTGTCCGCTAAACTTAATGCCTACTAAACTTGTTCGATATTCACAACTCGGTCGTTTTGAAGATGCTGAGCAGCTTGGAATTACTGTTTGTATGGAATGCGGAACCTGCGCTTATACGTGTCCCGCGAACATTCCTCTTGTTCAATGGTTACGTTTGGGCAAGCAGCGTGTAATGCAGATTCAAAGACAAAGAGCAATATCACAAAATTAATTAGGATTCAAAAAAAGATAAATAGCTATATGGCAACTACTATTTCTGAAGCCGAAAAAATAAATAAACTTGAGCTTACTACTTCACCACACCTCCACAACCAGTGGACTACAAAAAAAGTAATGTGGATGGTTTTAGCTGCATTAGTACCAAGTGTTATCTCGGCAGTTTTATTTTTCGGAGTTTATCAATTACTTATAATCACTACCGCCGTAGTTTTTGCGGTGGGAACCGAATATATAGTACAGACCATACGAAAAAAGAAATTAGCAATAGTAGACGGCAGTGCCGCATTAACAGGCTTGCTGCTTGCGCTCACTTTACCGCCAAATTTTTCATTGTCGGCAACTGCAATTGGTGCTGTTGTAGCGATTGGTTTGGGAAAACAAATATTCGGCGGTTTGGGTTACAATATTTTTAATCCCGCGCTTGTAGGGCGTGCATTTCTTCAGGCGTCTTTTCCTGTGGCAATTACTACCTGGAGCCCGAACAGTTTTGCGGTTGACGGAGTTACATCGGCAACACCACTTGCGGCTTTTAAATTTGATAAAATTACTGCCGGGTTAAGCCAAATGTTTTTCGGCAATACAGGCGGATCGCTTGGCGAAACTAATGCGATGGCTATACTTGCCGGAGGAATTTTTTTAATCGTAATAGGAATTGTAAATTGGCGCATTCCTGTTTCGATGATAATTGGTATACTTGTTTTCGGCACTTTGTTTTATTTTATCGATCCGGTAAAGTACCCTACTCCATTATTCCAATTGTTATCCGGCGGTTTTCTTTTCGGTACATTTTTTATGGCTACCGATTGGGTAACTTCTCCTGTTACTAATAAAGGAATGTGGATATTCGGTATCGGTATTTCATTCGTGTTAGTCGTTATCCGGTTATTCGGCGGACTGCCGGAAGGCGTGATGTATTCTATATTATTTATGAATGCATTCGTTCCGATAATCAACCGTTTTACTGTTCCGAAAATTTTCGGAGCTGTGAAAGGAGCGGCAGCATGAATACCGTAGTTAAAATGATTTTAACTCTTAGCAGCATTGGCGTAATTTCAGGCGGTTTATTATCGCGTGTAAACAACTGGGCAAGTCCGCTCATCGCCGCAAATCTAAAAGCTCAAACAGAAGAAGCAATATTTAATGTTCAACCCGCAGCAAAAACTTACGAATTAGTTAAAGCTTCCGGTGTTGAGGTTTATAAAGTTTTTGGCGATGACAAAATTCCTTTGGGTTATTCCTTGGTTTATTCCGGTAACGGATTTCAAGGCAAAATTAGATTAATGGTTGGACTATCCCCCGACCTTGAAAAAATAACGGCGTTAGAAATACTCGAACAAATTGAAACCCCCGGACTCGGTACAAAAGTTACCGAAGATCATTTCAGAAATCAATTTAAAAAATTAGAAACTTCACCAATGATAATCTTGGTTAAAGGTGTTGAGCCATCGAAACCAAATGAAATACAGGCAATAACCGGAGCAACAATTTCATCCAAATCTGTTGTAGCTATAGTGGATGATGGTATCTCAATAATGCGCGAGTTAAAGAAGGAGGGAAAAATATAATGGCAAAACATACTCCTCTTTCAAAAGAATTCTTAAAAGGATTGTGGGAGCAAAATCCCATTTTCAAACAAGTACTTGGCATGTGTCCAACTCTTGCCGTTACTGTATCTGCAATAAACGGTATTGCAATGGCACTGGCAACAACATTTGTTCTTGTAATGGCAAGTATGTTAATCTCAATTATTAGAAAATTAATTCCCAACCAGGTTCGTATTGCCGCTTATATAGTTATCATTGCTACTTTCGTAACTATTGTAGATTTAGTAATGAAGGCTCGGTTCCCGGTGTTAAGCAAGGCGCTCGGACCTTTTATACCGCTTATTGTTGTTAACTGCATAATCCTTGGAAGACAGGAAGCATTTGCGTCTAAGAACACAGTCTTCCGCTCTATTCTTGATGCGCTCGGAATGGGTTCGGGATTTTTTATAGCATTAATTACCCTTGGAGGAATCAGGGAAATTATCGGATCAAGAACATTTCTCAGCTATCAAGTTTTACCAAACGCTTTTGAACCCTGGCTTATTATGATTCTTCCCGCGGGTGCTTTTTTAACGCTTGGCTTGATGTTAGGGTTTATAAATATGTACACCGACCGTAAAAAGAATCTTGAAAAAGAATCATTAATTGATCAGTACAGAAATAAAACCAAAAGCGAATCTGCCGGAACAGTAGCGGCGCAGGAGGGAATATAAAATGGAACTGTTTATTATTTTTATTTCCGCGGCAATTGTAAATAACTTTGTGCTTGCTTACTTCCTTGGTATTTGTCCGTTTATCGGTGTTTCAAATAAAACATCATCCGCTGTATCGATGGGTATGGCAACTACGTTTGTAATGGTTATAACCGCTATTGTAAGCTGGCTGCTTTACAACCTTTTGCTTGTCCCTTATAAGTTGGAGTTTTTGCAAATACCATCGTTCATTCTTGTAATTGCATCATTAGTGCAGTTTGTTGAGATGGTAATAAAGAAAGTAAGCCAGCCGCTTTACCGTGCACTCGGAATATTTCTTCCGCTGATTACAACTAACTGTGCAATACTCGGTTTAGCGTTGTTTATTTCTATGCGCGAGTATACATTCATTCAGAGTATTGTGTTTGGCGTTGGCGCCGGTGCGGGCTTTACGCTTGCGCTTACTATAATGGCAGGTATAAGAGAAGAACTTGAACTATCGGATGTGCCCGTTTCATTTAGGGGCGCGCCGATTACTCTTATTGTTGCCGGCATTCTTGCATTGGCTTTTATGGGCTTTGCTGGGATGATTTAGCAATTAATCATTAACAGCACTTCATCGGCTAAAAGATGGATTGTAAATTGTTAACGCCAATGGAAATAAAAAGTTTATAAAATTTTAGGAGAATAAATAAAATGATTTCACGCCGCTCGTTTCTAAAATCGATAGGAGTTTCTGCCGTTGCTCTCGGTGCCGGCTTTGGCACAGCAAAAATATTTAACGGAAAAAATAAAAACTCTTTTTCGGTACATGGCTTTTTGCCTGCAGATGAAAAGATAATTGCCGAAGCAGTTAGAGCATTTGTAAAAAAGACCGGAAGTAGTCAGCAGCCGATTATCATGGCTGAAAACAAAATAAAAGAGGTTGTACAAAAAGCATATTTTTCCGCTGATGGTAATAATTCATTTTCCGGCAGGGGTAATGTTACTTTTCGTATAGTTAAAATGAACCGCCGTGTGCAGGGAGATATTCTTTTAAGCGATGATAAAGTATCTATCTATAATCCAAATGAAGATTTTAACGGCTCGTTTATTTACTTGCGCAGCAAATTACAAAATAGAAAAGCAGAGTATTTTTTTTCAGCTGAATACAACGAAAGTAATTTGATTAATTCCTTATTGCGGGGAAACAATAGAACTGTTGTAATTGAAAATGAAAATGGGTTAGTTGATAAAATTAGTTTAAACGGAAATTATAAAAACATAAGTGTTACTGGACCGCAGGGGAAAACAGGCTTAAAGTTAGAAAACGGTTTGGTTAATGTTCATACATCAACTTGCCGACATGAGTTGTGCAAACAAAGCGGATTCGCTTCACACGCAGGCGATGTTTTAGCATGTGCACCGAATAAAGTCCTTATAAAAATTGAAACGATCTAAGAAAATAATGTACAATGTACAATGTATAATGTACAATGAAGAGTTGATTTGATGAAAAAGGTTTTGCTATACATAGGATTGTTTATTGCTTTTTTTGCTATCGGTTATTTTATCGCAGGCAGCAGTGATAATGAACCGATAACGGTAAAACGTTCACAGATTCTGCTGGGCACAATTGTCGAAATCCAAGTGCGAACTCTTGATGAAGTTAAAGCGAATGAAGCAATATCAAATGCGTTTGCCGAAATAAAACGAATAGATGATTTGTTTACTTCATACCATCCGAAAGGTGAAGTTTATAAAATAAACCATGTAACAGATACATTATTGGTTATCGGTAGTGAACTCTTTAAACTTATGAAAATCAGCGATTCGCTATGGAATATTTCCGGCGGAGCTTTTGATGTAAGCCTTGAAGCACTGACACATTCCTGGGGATTTGACGGGGACAACCCTTCTATACCTGCAAAAGATTCGATTGAATACGCAGTAGAACATTCGGGTTGGAAGAATGTTAAACTTCTTGCCGACAATAAAATTTTAAGAAAAAATAAAATTATGTTTAACTTCGGCGCTATTACAAAAGGTTACGCAGTTGATAAAGCTGTTGATGTATTGAAGCAAGCCGGTTTAAATGATGCGCTTGTAAATGCAGGCGGCGAAATAAAAGGAGTTGGAAGTAATTGGATTGTCGGAGTAAAGCACCCGCGTAATCAACAGGCGTTGCTTACAAAATTAAAACTTAACGGCAGTGCAGTTGCTACTTCGGGCGATTACGAACAATACTTTGAAGTTAATGGTATTCGGTATCATCATATTATTAACCCGGCAACAGGTTACCCGGCACAAGGTTTACAAAGTGTTACTATTGTCGCCGATAATAATAGATGGGCGGATGGAGTTTCCACAGCTGTATTTGTTCTTGGAGAAGTAAAAGGAATGAAATTAGTAGAATCATTAAAAAACACGGAAGCACTTTTGGTAGATTCAAATGGAAAAGAGATTATCTCTTCTGGTTTTAATAAGTTTTTAATAAAAGAATAAAGGTTAGATGAGATGGACTTCTCTCTGATAATAGCAGTTTTAACTATGGGCGGACTCGGCTTTTTGTTTGCCGGTGCGCTTGCAATTGCAGATAAAAAATTACGGGTTTATGAAGACCCTAGAATTGGTGAAGTGAATGATTTGCTGCCCAATGCAAATTGCGGCGCGTGCGGTAATGCAGGTTGTTACGACTTTGCCGTTAAAGTTGTAAGTGGGCAAATTTCTCCCGGCAGTTGTCCGGTTGCAGATTCCGATGTAACGGGAGAGATAGCAAAAATACTCGGACTTGAACCTGACGGAGGAACCAGGATGGTTGCACGTGTTTTATGCCGTGGTGGAAACATTGAAGCAGCAAGAAAAGAAAACGCAATTTACAGCGGACCGAATAGCTGCTCAACAATGGCTCTAATTGCCGGCGGTGATAAAATGTGTTTAGACGGCTGTCTCGGCGGCGGTGAATGTGTAGAAGCCTGCCAGTTTGGGGCAATGTATATGAACGAAAATGATTTGCCTGTTGTAATAGAAGAATTTTGTACCGGTTGCGGGTTATGTGCAAAAGCATGTCCGCGTGATGTAATTGAAATGCATCCTGCTGAGAGAGATATATTTGTTTTCTGCAAAAACCACGATGATCCTAAAACAGCGCGCAAAGTTTGCTCCGCTGCTTGTATCGGATGCCAGATATGCGCGCGTAAATCGGAAGGTGGAATTACTATGAAAGACAACCTTGCTATTATTGATTACTCAAAAATTGATATAAGTAAAATACCGTTTGATAAGTGTTCAACAAAAGCGTTAGACACAATTCATCCGCGTGTAAAAGTTGAAGAGCTTGAATTAACAAACTAACTATTTAAAACTTTGAGAGTATAAATTGAAACTCCCAAAGCGTCATTAAATTATACATTATTCATTGTACATTATACATTAATTTCATGTATCGAGAAAAATTTGTAGAGGAAGGTATTGTCGCCGATGTAAAAGATGGAATTGCCACCATCTTTGTTTTGGAAGCAGGTTCGTGCGAAGAATGCGGCGCAAAAATTTTTTGCAGACCAACGGACGATAAAAGAAAACTTTCCGCAAAAGATCCTTTTGGCGTTAAACCCGGCGATAAAGTAAGCGTTGCGGTTAGGGGAAGAAATGTAGTCGCGGCGTCATCAATTATATATGGTGTTCCGTTAATTCTTATACTTGCAGGAGTATTTTTAGGGATGAGTTTTTTTTCTGCAAATAAAGAATTATACTCAAGCGTACTGGGGCTTGGACTCGTTGCCCTATATTTATTTATAGTTTATACTGTTTCAAAAATAAAAAAAGAGAGTGAAGCGTTAATACCCGAAATAGTATTTGTAAGTAAAGCCCAGCTTCATTAAATGGGAAAAAAACAATGGACTAAAAAGTCATCTTACAAATTTGCTTGTTTTTGCTAAGTAATTTAAGTTTCATACACGGATAAATAATTCTAAGAAAGAAAGGTATTCTAATTTTTAGAACATCAGCCACATCAAAAAGTATTGCTCTTTTAATAATTGGAGTATTCACATTCGCTTTCCTGCATTCAGAGTTAGGCTTTTGGGATTATGACGAGGGCAACCATACCGCGCACGATTATTGCGATAT
>JAIOIM010000178.1 GCA_019912505.1 Ignavibacteriaceae bacterium | reverse complement strand
GCTCTTAGTATTACTATATAAAACTTTGCAGGTGTAATGTTTGTAACCCATTGAATAACTGTGGGCATACTTTCTATCGGGAAAATAAAACCGGAAAGTATCAACGATGGCAATAACGATGAAACATTAGCAGCCTGAAATGCTACTTGCTGAGAATCGGAAATTGTAGAAATAAAAATACCCAAGCCAATTGCGGCAAATAAAAATGTTAATGTTCCCAAGAGCAGAAGTAAAATACTCCCTTTAATTGCAATACCGAATAGAACATTTCCGGCTATTAAAACTATTGCAGCATTAATTAAAGAGATAACTATGTATGGAAGAATCTTCCCCAATATCAGTTCAATAGAAGTAAGCGGGGATACATTTAATTGCTCAATAGTGCCTCTTTCTTTTTCTCTAACAATTGAAAGTGAAACAGAGATTACCGCCGTAATTATCAATATCATTCCCATCAAACCAGGTATTAAGAAAAAGACAGATACTAATTCCGGATTGAACCAGAACCTTGGTTCCAGATTAATAGGCACATACATTTTCTTTCCGGTAACCGCGAGATATTCTTTTGTCAATTTTAATGAATAATTGAAGGTTGCCGCATTCACATAATTTACAATTACGGTTGCAGTATTGCCGTCAACTCCGTCTACTAAATACTGTACTTTTACTTCTTCATTATTATTTAGTCTTCGAGATAGATCGTTTGGAAAAACCACCACTGCCTGCACTGTTTTTTCATCAAGCAGTGTTTTTATTTCATCATCATTGTTTACGTATTTAACAAGATCAAAATATTCCGAACTAATTAATCCGTTAATATAATCTCTTGTGTAATCTGACTTATCCTGATCATATACAGCTATGTTTATATGCTTAACATCAAAGTTTATTGCATAACCAAAAATTGCCAGAAGCACCACCGGGAAAAAGAATACTATAAAAAGCATTCTTGTATCGCGTTTTAGCTGGCGGTATTCCTTCTTTGCTATTGCAAATATTCTATGAAACATTTTGTTTATTATCCTTTTCTAATAGATGAATAAAAACATCTTCCAGTGTTGGAACAATTTTATCAACTCTGTAAACTGCAATTGAGTTTTTGTTGGTTAGAATTTCCCTAACATCTTTTTCACCTTTAGAATTATCGTTTAATATTGTGTGAATATAATTTCCGAAGATCGACGTTTCTCCGACCCAGCTTTCTTTTTCAAGAATTTCCATACTGTCAACAACTCGGTCGGATTCAATTTCTAAAATTGTATTTTTTATGTAATTGGTTTTAAGCTCTTGCGCATTGCCCTGGGCAATAAGTCTGCCCGCGTTCATAAGAATTATATCGCTGCAAAATTCTGCTTCATCCAAATAGTGAGTTGTGACGAGCACTGTAGTTCCGCCGGCAGAAAGTTCATTTATCAAATCCCAAAAATTTCTTCTTGATACAGGATCAACTCCGCTAGTCGGTTCATCGAGAAAAACTATTTTCGGCTCATGAATAACCGCTGTTCCCAGAGCTAATCGCTGCTTAATTCCCCCCGGTAAAGAACCGGTAAGCAGTTTTTCTTTTCCTTCAAGATTGGCAACTTTCAGTACCCATTTTTTTCTTTCCGCGTATTTTGATCCTGTCAGTCCGTAAACACCCGCAAAAAATCGGATGTTCTCTTCAACTGTAAGATCGTTGTACAACGAAAACTTTTGAGACATATAGCCAATCTGAGTTTTTACTTTATCAGACTGATTCATAATGCTGTAACCGCCAACCAAAGCATCGCCCGATGTCGGTTCAAGAATTCCGATGAGCATTCTTATAGTGGTAGATTTACCAGCGCCGTTAGCTCCGAGGAAACCAAAGATTTCCCCCTGCACCACGTTAAACGATACTTCGTTAACAGCTTTAAAATCGCCGAATATTTTTGTTAAGTTTTTAACCTCAATTGCATTCATTAGTAAATATTTCTCCCTAATGATTTTTCTAATCTTGTTTTTGATATTTCATATTCAACAAGCGCGGTTTTTAGATTTGTCTTTGCCTGAAGTTCGGATACTTCTGCATCAATCAGGTCTGCGCTTGTCTCTAATTGCGAGTTATATTTTTCAGTTGTAATGCGGTAATTCTCCGCTGCCTGCTCTAGGCTAAGCTTACTTACATCTACTTTTTCTTTTGATTTTACAACTGCCAAATAACTTTGATAAACTTCTACTTCGATGTTGTCAGTCAGTTTTTCAAGCGATGTTTCGGTCTGTACAGCAATCTCTTCAGCTTGTGTTGTTTTGGATGAAGTAGATCCCCAGTCCCAAATATCCCAGCTTAATGTTACACCAACATCCCACGTATCATTCCAGGCAGCGGTTAAGGGCTGATATCTTGTGTTGGGATTACTGTAATTATAATTTCCCGTTAAGAAAATACCGGGGAACCATCCCGATCTTGCTGCGGTAATATTTTCATTTGCTGCTTTTAATCTGTAACTCAAAGATTCAATTTCATCACGGTTATTTTTTGCTTCAGTAATCAAAGCATTCACATCAAGATTTACCGGTTCAACTTTTATTTCTTCTGTGGAAATTTCTGTTGGCGATTCTAAAGGAAGATTCAACAGCTTATTAAAAACCGCACGGGCAATATCAACATTATTTTCCGCTTCAATTAGCTGTAGTTTTGTGTTTGAATACTGAACCTGCAATTTTAAATAATCATTTTGTGTCGCCAGTCCATTCTCCAAAAAGTTTTTTGTATTTGTAAGATGGTTCTCAATCTGTTTAAGACTGTTGGTTAGCAAATTCTTTATCTGCTGAGATCTGTAATAATTCCAGAATGACGTATGAATAGTAAAAGCAGCTTCATTTCTTTCTTTTGAGTATTCAAGTTCTGCGGCATTAAAATTATACTTTGCAGCTTTTCTTGAGGAGAGCAGTTTGAACCCCGTAAACAATGGCTGCTGTAATGATAGCCTTAAATTATAGTTATCTACAACCGGTTCAGAGATTTTCAAAGGTATCGGCGAGAATGGCGTCACTACTTCAAATGCCGGAACGTTATCGCTTAGTCTTGTATAATTTGCCATCACTTTTAGCTGCGGCAGAAACATTGAATTTATTTCCGATACTTTCGCATCCGAACTATTAAGTTTTGATTGAGATATTTTTAAATCTTTGCTGTTCTGAAGACCTATCTCCAAACTTTCACTAAGCGTTAACTTTTTGCTCTGTGGATACG
>JAIOIM010000177.1 GCA_019912505.1 Ignavibacteriaceae bacterium | reverse complement strand
GTGTGAAACGCAATATATGAGTTTGAATAGGTTAGCCCAAGAACGTAATAGCGAAGAAATATTTCGTAACATATTATCGCCGATGCGGTTTTGTAATCCGATGTTAATGAGTGTTCAAAATAAAGTGATGCAGCTTCTAATCTGCGGTTATTAAAATTATCAACAATAGATGTTAAATAGTTGTAGGAAACAGTGCAATCAGCATCAAGACAAATGAGAATATTTTTTAACGGATTAGAGTAATCAAAAATTGTAAGCGCCAAATCCATTCCAATTTTTCGCGCAAGACCTACCCCGCCGACTTTTTCAGGCATTTCATTTCCGTTAGATGAAGCATCAACCAGGCTTAGTTTCATTCCACTATTTTTTATTCCGGCGACAAAAGCATCTTCAATGTGTCTGTTTATCAGAGATCTTAACAGCACCAAGCTTTGCCTGTTATTTTCTTTAACCAACTCTGTTGAAGTTATAAAGTTGTTAATTACAAAAAGAAAAAGAGTTGAATGAAAATATTTCTTATCGCATTTTGATATTGAACTCAACAATAATTTTATATTTTCAAATTCATCCATTGCGGGTATAACCACTATGTTTTTTATGCCGCTGTAATTAGGCGCCTCTGTATGCCGCCGGTTATCAGCATATTTATTTAAATACTTTGTTACACTTGCAGGAAGTTGATTCATACGAGGAAATTACTTTTCATTAATCTTTCGGCAGCTTCGTAATCAGGTCCGTTAATCCAGTTTATTTCAACACCGTTACGCTCCATCTTTCTAAACCAGGTCATCTGCTTTTTTGCAAATTTATGAATTGCGCTGTTAAGTTTCTGGTACATATCATTATAATTTAGCTCGCCGCGGAGGTACAGACCAAGATACCGATATTCGAGACCGAAAAAATCCAGTTTGTCAAAAGATATACCTCGATTAACAAGCTGCTGCACTTCCTCAATCATTCCTTCGTTTAATCTTTTTTTAAGCCGTGCTGTAATTCTCTTTTTTATTTCATCGCGCTCGAGGTTTACACCTATAATGAATGGATTAATGCCGGTCAAATCGATGGACTTTTCTTCTTTTGATTTTAATATTAAGATTGCCTGTATTAATCTCTGCTTATCCGATGTATCGGTAGTGTTGTGAGGTGATGGATTTAGTTTATTATAAATGAGAAGGAGTTCCTCATGTTTTTTCGCCGTAAGATATTCAGCTTCAACCTCATCATCTAAAGCAGTTTTTAATTTATATTTTTGAATTATTGAATTAAGGTATAAGCCAGTGCCGCCCGTAAGAAAAGGAATTTTCTGTCTACTAATTATGTCATCAAAACAATTTTTAAAATCACTAAGAAAAGAAAACAGGTTATATTCAAAGTCCGGGTCAATAATGTTTATGAGATGATATGGAACCGAAACATTATCTATTGTATAATCAGCAAGGTCTTTTCCGGTGCCGATGTCCATACCTCTATAAACCTGACGCGAATCTGCGGAGATGATTTCCCCGTTAAATTTACTTGCCAATTTTGCAGCCAGCCCAGTTTTGCCCGTTGCCGTGGGTCCCAGAATAATTATAAGGTTATAATTTTTTTCTAAAGTGTTCACATTTGTTTTGCTACCGGCAGCGTAATAAAAAATGAAGTGCCTGCACCGAGTTCACTCTCGAACGAAATTTTTCCTCCATGATTGGTTACAATTTTTTCTGCAATTGATAAACCAAGACCGTTGCCGTTTTTCTTGCCGTGCGACATGAAGGGTTCGAATATTCTTTCTTTTATACTGTCCGGTATACCGAGACCTGTATCCCGCACTTCTATAATAATATTTTGTTCATCGGTTTTTGTAGTTATATACACGCTGCCGCCATCTGGCATAGAATCGCAAGCGTTTTTTACAATCTGAAGACAGGCTTGATAAAACTCCCGTCTGTCAATACTAACAGCAAGGTTTGCGTCATATTTTTTTAGAAGTTTAATATTTTTACCGTCCACATAATCGGCAAGCTGCGCGAGTATTTCATTCATTGCATCTGCAATAAAAATAGTTTGTGTATTGAGCAATGTTTTGCCCTGCGAAAAATCAAGCGTTGATTGTACAAGATCAATAATCAATTTTGCCTGCTCGGTTATTAAGTTTAACACCTGCTTTATGTCGTTAGCTATATCTTTCTTTTTTATATGCTCAGCATAATGTTGAATTGTTAATATCGGTTTCTTAATATCTTGAATTAAAAAGTTTGCCATTTTACCAAGAGAGTTAAGACGATCCGCCATGACAAGTTTCTCAACAAGTTCGGCGTTTTCAAGCGCAAGTGCTGCATTTATTGAGATAGCAGCTAAACATTCTTCGTCAATGGCATCGAACCTGCTGTTAGCACTGTTAAGCAACTGAATAACCGCAACAACTTCTCCATCTTTATTATTGATTGGGAAACATAAATTACTTTTTGTTTTGTACCCGCTTGATTTGTCGTAAGATGGATTAAAGCGCGAGTCAGTATACGAGTCTTCCAAATTAATAATTTCGTTATCTCTTGCTGATGCCCCGGCAAGACCCTGCCCAATGTTTAATCTAACTTCTTTTACATCGCTTCCAATTAGTACTTTTGACCACAACTCATGTTTTCCTTTATCAACTATATAAAGAGTTCCGCGCTCAGCGTTTGTAAGTTCTTTTGCCGCTTCAACAATAGAGTTAAGCACATCATCAAGTTTGATGTTTGAATTTACTTTTCGCGCAGCCTCAATTATTAAATGAAGCTTTTCGGGCGATAGACCTGATTCTTTTTTGGTTGTTGTTTTTTGAGTTCCGTCAGGTACCGGTTCGTAAATTTCAAGTTCAGCCGTATCGCCATTGTATTCAAATCCTTCATTCGGTTCATCAACAAAAGATTTTTTTGAAGATACTTCTTCAAATGTATCTTTAAACGAAAACTTTTGCGGTTCTGTCATATTTTCTGCGTCCGGCACGGGTTCGGGCTCCACATCGGGAAAAACTGAAAAAGGATCAAACTCAGGCGCGAAAGAATAGTCTACCTCCTCTTCCTTTATTAATGGCTCTTCACTTATAAAATCAATTTGATCTTCTTCAACAGGCATTTCTTCAGATTTAGGTCCCGCCTCAAGGGAAGCGGAAAAATCCCACTTTAAATATTCTTCATTATCTTCCGGCATAGGTTCATCTGAAGATGGTTTTGTTTCGTCGTTAAAAGCAGAGGCTACCTCTAAGGGCTCATCGAATACATGAGTAGAATTAGGTTGTTCTTTTATAAATGAATAATCATCTATTGCCGGTCCAGACTCAATTTTAAATTCATCGGTTAATGGTGATAAATTTATGGGAATTTCTTCAATTGGTTTTTCTATTGTCCCAGGAGCCGCAAGATCGAAATCGAGAGCATCATTTTCATCATTACTGATTAAACCTTTATCGGAGGAAACCCCATAGAGGTTTTGCTGTAATGTACTATTACTTTTTACTATTTGGTTAAGTTCATCTTTTTTTATTGTGTAAATCTGACAATCGGTATTTGCCACGGCAGATGATGATCGAGGAATTTTTTCAAGCACTTCTTTTTCGCCAAAAAATTGCCCCGCTGTTTTTTTCACTACTACAGGGCTGCTGAAAATTCCGGAGATTTTTTGTTTTACTTCACCTTCAATAATAAGATATACGGCGTTACTCTCATCGCCGGCTTGAAAAATGATGTCCCCTTCTTTTATAAGCATAAAATCTTTTGGGTTAACAGTAATGTTAATCTCATTTTCTTTTACGCCCGAAAATAATTTATTTGAAAATACTGCGGCTGTTTGCTTGCTCTGAAACATATATATCTTTTATATTTATAACTTACAAAAAACTTTGTTCAATTATAATGAATTCTGAAGAAATAGAAAACGGTATTTATCATATTTATCAAAATGATCCATACTTAGCAAAAATAATTGATAACACCGAACGGTTTACTCCGCGAATGCATCGTAATTATTATCATTCGCTGCTCAACTCAATTATCGG
>JAIOIM010000023.1 GCA_019912505.1 Ignavibacteriaceae bacterium | reverse complement strand
CGATTTTTTTTCTGCCCATTTACCCATCGATGCATTAAGCGGTACTTCTATTAGGATGATAAGCACAGTGTTTACCATTGCAATTAACCCGAAGACTGCCGGGGTGTATCCCAAACCGTTAACAATGTAAAGAGGAAGAGCCCCGATATGTTGAAACATCACCATTGAAGCGGGAAGCAGCGCAAGTAGAAAAATAATAAATGGTGTATCCTTTAAAACAAAAAGCTTATGTGAGGATAACTTTTCATCGGTTTCAGTAGATTCTATTTTTTGTACAATCGGATAAAAAATTAAAAATATTGCTGCAAGTATTGATGTAGCAGCATCAACATAAAATATTATTGAGTAACTTATCATCGTTAAAAAACCGGCGACAACCGGACCGATACTCATACCTGCGTTTATCATCAGCCTGTTTAAGGCAATTGCTGTTTTTCTTTGCTCCGGTTTTACAATCTCCATAATAAGAGCAAGACTCGCAGGGCGGTATGCTTCACCAATAATAGCCCAGACGAAAGTAATTCCGAGAATCAAATAATAGTCGGTAAAATGAGGATACAAAAGAAGCATGGCTCCAGAGAAAAACAGAGAAAGCTTTATTACCGTAAAGGCTCCAACTTTATCTGCAAGTTTACCCACAAACGGCGCAGTAACTAATGCGCCTAAACCATATACCGTAATTATAAATCCGGCATAAGATGCGCTTAGTTTTAATTGCGATGTTAAGTAGAGCGCAAGAAACGGAATGACCATTGTTCCGGTTCTGTTAATAAGTGTGGAGACCGCAATTATCCACATATCCTTCGGCAGCTCTTTTAAGGTTTTGATTATTTTCATAAAGGCTGAACTTGTAAATAATAATTAAGCAAAGTAAACTTTAATTGAAAAAAATTTTAATCATTTCGCCACTCACTCGTAAAATATGTCTCCTCAAAAACTTCTCTTGCTTCAACCAAAATTTGTTTCCTCTCTAAATCGGAATATCGATCAGAAACATGGAATAAAATTAGTTTTTTGCAGCCCGCATTTTTGCC
>JAIOIM010000176.1 GCA_019912505.1 Ignavibacteriaceae bacterium | reverse complement strand
ATTGCAAGCGGTGTAAAAGTAACATACAAAAACATCACATATTCGTCATCAATTGCACAGGCTGTTTTTTTTGATAAAAATTTTCCAGTGTATGCACCATCGGGCAGACTGCTTGGTTACCGTACCCGCACACCGGGCGAAGTAGAATTTGATAATAAAAAAGCGAGGCGTGTCCCGATTAAGGTAAAATTTAAAAGAGGAAATTCGGCAGTTGATACCACGCTTGGTTTTCAGTACGCACTTTTTAACAAGGCAAATTTGCCCGGCGATCCGTTTGTTTTTAATTATAACTCAATAGTTGATTTTGCTTACAAACCTTTAATCGGCAATAATTTCAGTTTCAGTATCGCAACTCCGCCGGACATAAATGCAGATATAAAAATTACTAACGTATCATCAAACAATACACGTTCTTTTCAGTTAACCTGGAATAAATCGCAGTTAAAAGATATTGAAGTTATAGTCGGCGTAATACCTCCCGGCAGGCGTGAAGCAATACCGCTGTACCGTTTAAAAACCCGTGATGATGGAAGTTTGAAGATTCCGGTTAGTCTTTTATCAAAAATTAACCAGAGCAGTTTCGACAGGCTTGTTTTTACCATTACCCGCCGTTATGAAAATAATCATAGCAACGCCAATATTGATTTACATGTTATATCGCAAAGTACTCACACAATAGTAGTAGATATTCCTTGACAAAAAGTTATGGAATAAGTTTAATTATTATGACAATGGCATCGTATGTTTTTCCCCAGAGTTCTTTCGGACTTTCGGGGAAGCAAATATTAGGCAGTTCTTTTTCTGCCGAGTACGAAGTAAATCCTTTCAATTATCTTCCGATAAAAGATTGGGGTTTATCTTTAAAGTTGGGTGCCGAGTTTAATAAAAGTAATACATCAAATCTATATTCCGTCTCGATTGCAAAAAAAATCAGCAAGCATGGTTTTTCCGCCCGTTATACACCGGAATATCAATCCGATTTTCTTTTTAGAAACGGGGAATCGATTATACTTAGCGATTCTGTACAGCAAAATCTCGAATCGCGATTTAGTTATAAAGAATTATTCGGGTTCGGCTATTCGTTTGATTTTTCTCCCTCATTAACCGGTGGTTTTAGTTTCAGATACTTCAGCGAAGAGTTCAGCGCCGAATCGTTAAACCCTGTAATATCGGATACCATTTATATTTTAAGAGAAACAACAACAGAAAAAATTAACACATGGCGGGGCGATTTTGGGTTTATATTTAAGCCTTATGATAAACTGGCGGTTTCACTCTCATCGATTAATCTTTTTTCAATCGGCGGCAATGGTTTGCCGGAAAACTTAAAACCATACGAACTAAAAAAACCACAGGCAGCGCAGTTTGGAGTTTATTTTACACCATCCAAAAACTTCGGAAGTGAATTTATTTATGAAACAACCGGCGGTATTAAAGCCGGGAGTGAAACTTCAATAAATCTATTCGGCGGCAGATTAACAATGGGGCTAAATGTTTATCACGATAAATTTCAGCAGCCCTATGTTTCATCAATACAACCGTACACGTCATTTTCCGCAGGTTTATTTGATGTCTCGGTTACCGGTTTAAAATATTTTTCTAAAAGAAATACTAATTACTTTTTTTCAAAGTTCAGCAGCGAAGGAATAAGCGGCGTAATAAACAATAGGTATAGCAGCGATAAAGTAATGCTTACAATAAGTTTTGTTTTAAATACTTTTAAGGAAAAAGAAGTACAACTGCTGTATGTAAAAATACTCCGCGATATTTACCCCGCCCTGGCAGATGATTACATTGACGAACCTTTTGCTAAAGGCAAAGTTGTAAACCTTACTGATAAAGTTATTGTTGTAAAACCTGAAAGTAAAATAAGCAAGTTTAACTTTGAGCCTGTGCAATCGGAAGCAGTTACTATAATGCCGCACGACACCGCCGAAGTAAATTTTTACACCATCACTCCGGCAAGTTATTCAAACAACAAAGCCGAAATACTTGCTTCCGATTTTTATTTATTAACAGGGGATGATGAAAGCGATGATCAATTTCAAAAACCTGTGTTAGTGCAGGGTATAAACGCATGGGATGGAAATGTAAACCGGCTGAAGTATTTTATAAAAAAAGATATTTCTGCAATCGGCGATACCGCAAAAAATATTTTGCGTGAAAACAAAACATTGCTCGATACTATACCCGGTATGCTCTCCAACTTTTACAAAGCAAAAGTTATATTTAACAAAATTGTAAAAAATTTAGTTTATGCCTCCGACCCCCGCGCCAGCGCTGATTACGTACAGTTTCCTACTCAGACGTTAAAAGTTAAAGGGGGCGATTGTGATGATTTAAGCGTTCTTTACTGTGCGCTGCTCGAGAGCATCGGAATAGAAACTGCGCTTGTTGATTACCGCACCAGCACGGATGAGCGGCATGTAAACGTACTTGTAAACACAGCTCTTCCACCCGAACGCGCGTACCTGATAACAGGTAATGACAAAAAGTATTTTGTCCGTGCCGATGAAAAGGGTAACCTTGAAACATGGATTTTTATCGAAGCAACCGCGCTGACAGATTTTAACAAATCATGGGAAGCCGGCGCGTCAAAGTTTCAAAAAGAAGCTATTGATAATTATGGTATCGCAAAAGGAAGTGTATTTATTGTTGATGTAGATTAATATAGAAGGTGGTTTTATGAAAAAGATAATTTTATTGATACTGTTTGCCGCATCATTTATAACTGCTCAAGAGTTTAGAGTAGTCAAAACTTCAGGTACGGTAAAAGCGCAGACTGACACCAAAGAAGAATGGAGTAATATAAAAACGGGTGATGTTTTGTCATCGGAAACAGTTGTTTTAACTTCAAAAAACTCTTCTGTTGTAATTAACGCACCGTTCGGAAATTTTACGCTAAAGGAATCATCCGCATTAGCTTTATCGCGATTAAAAAAAATGACCCTCGATGAATTGCTTCTTGCCCTTGCAATGGAAGATGTTACAAACGCAAAAAAAAATAAAAACAACGGGAAAAGCCGAAGTACGGCGGTTTACGGTACAGAAATAAAAAATGATGACTTCCTTAGCCAAGAAACCAACTTAGGGGTAAAAAAATTAAACGGCGCGGTACAACTTGCCGAAGGGGGTTTTATAGAATCGGCAGTAATTGCCGCACGGGAAACATTCGATAAATACCCGGCTACAAAAATGTTTGCTCAGTACCGTATCAATTTTGCATCGCTTTTAGCCGACTTAAAACTTTACGATGAAGCTTACAAAGATTTTGATGATATAACAAAACTTAAGCTGAGTGATAAAGAGAAATTGGAAGTAAACACAAAATTGGAAAATTTGAGAAAGAAAATATCCGCGAAAAGGTAAAAAAAGATTAAAATTTTCCCCCCGCTTCTTGATTAAAGAAGTAAACATAATTAACTTAAACCGCATAAAAAATTGAGTGCGCTTATTAAAGATTAAAACTCAAAATGTATTTTTAAGTTTTGTCGCTTGTTCGTTTTAAAATTATATATCCTTGCATAACTCAATAATGCTTGCCTGCTCCGGCAAAAACATCTAACAATATTTCTTTACCTCAATATTGGAGGAATAAATGGATCTTGAAAACCAGATACAAAGTTTACTTACAACCATTGAAGATGGCTGGTGCGAAAAAAACGGGGAAATGTATGCAGAGATATTTGCAGATGACGTTGAGTTTTGCGGATTTACGGGTAAATATCTAAAAGGGAAAAAAGAAATAATAGAATGGCACAACGATATATTTGAAGGGGTTTACAGCAATACAATTCTTAAAATTACAATTGAACGGATTCAACCGATAAGCGATGACATTTTAACCGTTGATGCCGGTTTTGAATTTTTGCAGAAAGGCGGGACTTACTTTGCCCCCGGCTGGGCATTATCACACATCCTTATGAAAAAATTTAGCGATGGTTGGAAAATAATTCAAATATATAACAGCGTACCTTACGAACCGGTAAGATAAATATTAACCGCGGATGAAGTTTTTGCCCGGCATTTTTATTAAACATAAAATATCTTTATTTTAACCCCGGTTTGCTTTTAAAATTCCATTTAACAGTTTTTTTACGGTCGGTTATCTCCCGGCATATCTGTTTTTTATTTTCTGAATCTGAGTATTTAACCGGACACAAGTCGTTCCCGAAAAATTAAAAATTTTTAATAAATCCCAAATGTTCAATCCTTAAAATAGGAGCCCAAATGAATAAATTCTTCAGTTCTTTCATCACAAGTTTGCTGCTTGTATTTGCCGCCGTTACGGTTAATGCACAATATCAGCATCCAAAAATCGACAGCTATCTTCAAAATGTTTTAAAGAGCAGCAACGGTAATACCGTAAGAGTTTATGCTGTTTTGAAAGACCGCTTGTCATTAAACGATTTAAAAAGTATGACGTTTAATTTAAAAAGAAAAGAACGTCAGAAAACAGTTGTAAACATTCTAAAAGATTATGCCGCAGGAAGCCAGCAGCGACTGTTAAGCTTCCTTAACAACAATGCAGAAGGCGGCGCTGTTACATATGTTAAGTCAATATGGGCGATAAATGTTATTGCCTTCCACGCAAAAGCCGATGCAATAATGGAGGCTGCACAAAACTTTGAAGAAATAGGGATGATATATTACGACCCCCAATATGATATAAACCAGCTTACCGATGATAACGGTATTACAAAATATAATGAAGATAATAACCTCTATACACCAAGCCCAATGGCTATACAGCCCGGCTTAACATTAATAAACGTTCCGCAAGTGTGGGCAATGGGCGATAGCGGTAAAGGTGTTGTTGTCGGAAACTTCGATTCAGGTGCTGATTGGACGCACCCCGATCTTGCGCCAAACATTTGGAACAACCTCGGCGAGGACTTCGATGGCGATGGACACACAATGGAGTGGAACGGAAGCACCTGGATTTTTGATCCGGGAGATGTTAACAATATAGATGACGATAATAATGGTTTTGTTGATGACTTTATCGGCTGGGATTATGAAAACAACGATAACAACCCGAGCGAGGGAAGCAGCCACGGCACAGCAACTACCGGTATTGTTGTAGGCAACGGCACCAATGGTACACAAACCGGTGTTGCCCCAAGAGCAAAAATTATAATATTAAAGCCCAGCGGCGAATCGGATTATTGGCTTGCACAGCAGTACGCTATGGATAAAGGGGCGGATGTAGTTACAAGTTCATTAAGCTACAAATGGTATTTTTCACCTCAGCCTAACTATCCAATGTTCAGGCAGATGACCGATATGGAACTTGCTGCAGGTATAGTTCATACAAACTCTACAAGCAACGACGGCGGCAACAGCAGCGCACCTGTACCGTTTAATATTTCTGCACCTGGTAACTGTCCGGGTCCATGGGTTCACCCCGATCAAACATTAGTCGGCGGATTAAGCTCTGTTATTGGCTCGGCTAACGTAGACGCCGGTTCCGATAATATAGTTTCAAGTTCGCCGTACGGACCTTTCCCCTGGGAAGATTTTCAGGTGAACCATTCATCTTATCCTTACTCAATGCCTGTTCCGTACCGCGACTATCCTTATGAAACAGTACCAGGCTCAATGGGTTTAATAAAACCAGATATTGCCGCACCCGGTAACGGTACCACATCAACCGCACCCGGCGGTGGTTATCAATCATTCAGCGGAACCTCCGGCGCTACACCTCATCTCGGCGGTGTTGCAGCATTATTACTTTCGGTAAACCCGAACCTTGAACCCGCAGCTGTAAGTATGATAATGCAGACTACTGCGATTGAAAGAGGCGTGCCCGGAAAAGATAACCGTTACGGCGCAGGTAGAGTTGACGCTTTTCAGGCGTTTCTGCTTGCAGCCGGAAACCAGGATGATACGCCTCCATCGCAAATAATCGATCTTGCCGTTGTTGAAGCCGGCTCTAACTGGCTAAAGCTAAACTGGACGGCACCGCATGATTCATCGGTTGGCGGTGTTGCAACTTATGATGTTAGGATGTCAACATCACCTATAAGCGACTCGGTAACTTTTTATACAGCACAGGCAGTTGCATACCCTGGTTCACCCGATACTGCCGGAGCACCGCAGCAGTTACTAATAAACAATTTAACATTCGGCACTTCATATTATTTCGCAATTCGGTCGGGCGATATATGGGGCAATCTGAGTCCGATATCAAATACTCCAACCGGAAGTACGTACGGTGCGCCGGTTGTGTCGACAAATAAAGCATCAGTAACGCATACGCTTACTACAGGTACAACGGCGGTAGATACCGTAACTCTCTCAAACGTATCGGTCGGTAACTCAACGCTCGATTTTTCAGTATCACTCGAGAACAATACATTCCCAACCGGGGTTGTAGGCTACCGTTTAGTTCCTAAAAAAGATTTAAACGAAAACATTTCAGTTAATAAAGACGACTCCGATACAAAAGGGGGTCTAAGTTTAGAAGGACAGGGCGGTCCGGATGCATTCGGTTACAAATGGATTGACAGTAATGAGCCGAACGGTCCTCAGTATGTTTGGAACGACATATCATCAACCGGAACACTTGCAAGTACCTGGACGCCTACAGGCACATTTGACCCAAAAGATGAAGGTTACGCAGGTCCGTTTAACTTAGGTTTTAACTTTAAGTTTTATGGCGAAACAAAAACTGAGGTATATGTAAACAGCAACGGTCCGTTGTTATTTACAGCCCCAACAGCCAATATGTTTAGCAATGTGCAAATTCCTACTGCAAGCGCGCCTAACGGTTTGATATGCGCTTTCTGGGATGACCTTGACGGACGCACGCAAGGAACCGTTCATTATCAGCAGGTTGGCAACACATTTGTTATTCAGTTTACAAACTGGCAGAAGTATTCCGCTACCGGCTCATTAACATTTCAGTATGTAATATACTCCGGCGGCAAAATAATGATATACTACCAAGCCATGAACGCAACTTTGAACTCGGCTACTGTCGGCATCGAATCGCCATCGGGTACCGTCGGGCTGCAGGTTGCATACAATGCAGCGTATGTTGCGAACAACCTCGCGCTTCAATTTGCGGCTGAGCCGGATTGGCTCTCGAACAATGTAACTAGCGGAACACTGTATAACGGAAGTTCGGTTGATGTTGAGCTTTTATTCGACACACAGGACTTTATAGTTGGTAACTATTCAATGGATGTAGTTATTAACAGCAACGACCCTGTTACCACCACGTTAACGATACCTGTAAATATGGAAATCGTGGCAATACCTGTTGAGTTAACATCACTATCTGCAGATATAAACCGCTCTGATGTTACGCTTCATTGGTCAACTGCAACAGAAACAAACAACAAAGGCTTCCGTGTGGAACGTCAATCGTCAACGATTGATGGTCAATGGGAGGAATTAAGTTTTGTTAATGGCAAGGGGACGACAACAGAATTATCCCGTTATACATTCACGGATGAAAACCTGCCGATGGGTAAATATACATATCGATTAAAGCAGGTTGATTTTGACGGTACGTTTGATTACAGTCCGGCAGTAAATGTTACGGTAGAAGCACCTAAAGACTACGCGCTTCACCAGAACTATCCGAACCCGTTTAATCCATCGACAACTATCGAGTTTACTCTGCCCGAAAAGGCTGAAGTAGTACTCGAATTATATAACATGCTCGGTGAAAAAGTTACGCAGCTAATAAACGGCACAATTGAAGCCGGTTACCGGAAGTTTAAATTAGACGCGTCCGGCTTTACATCGGGTACATACATATACCGCCTAACTGCAAAGGGAAGCGGCAAAACATTTATGGACGTAAAAAAGATGCTGCTTATAAAGTAAGCGCACAAACAACACATTAATTTGGAAGAGCGGCGAACTAAAGGTTTGCCGCTCTTTTTTTTGCTAATTCTCTCCTCTCACCCAACAACCCTTTATGTCCGGCGTCTCGATACATTTCTCACTTCGTTCGAAATACTCGACGACCTTTTGTTGCGAACTGTGCAATAGTTGTCTCGGTGGCTGAGTGATCGCCGATGAAATTTTGAAAGAGTTTGTAATGCTGCACGGCGATTGTATCGAAGCCACGTTTGGGATATGCTGCTCACGCCCGGCGTCTCGATACATTTCTCACTTCGTTCGAAATACTCGACGACCTTTTGTTACGGACTGTGTAATAGTTGTCCCGGTGGCTGAGTGATCGCCGATGAAATTTTGAAAGAGTTTGCAATGCTGCACGGCGATTGTATCGAAGCCACTGCTTGGAATATGCTGCTCACGCCCGGCGTCGCTCATGTCCGGCGTCTCGATACATTTCTCACTTCGTTCGAAATACTCGACGACCTTTTGTTACGAACTGTGCAATAGTTGTCTCGGTGGCTGAGTGATCGCCGTTGGAATTTTGAATGAGGTTGCAATGCTGCACGGCGATTGTATCGAAGCCACGTTTATCAACACCGAACATTGTTATCAAGTAGATATGTTCTTGGAGTATATCTTTCTTGCAAGCTTAGGAAGAATATTATTTTCTTTGTTAATCAGTGCGTCCTTTTTTTTACGACTCCATCTCTGCACCTGCTTCTCCCTGTAAAAAGCGTTATCTATTCGCGAAAACTCTTCATAATAAACAAGTGTAACGGGAAGTCGTTTTTTTGTGTAATTGGCACCCAAAGAATTTTGGTGTTCCCATAGTCTCCTTTCTAAATTCTTTGTACTTCCGGTGTAGTAACTACCATCAGCACATTTTAGTATGTACATGTATGAAGTGCTCATAAATTTGGACTTATTAAAATTAAAAACCTTCTTTCTAATAATATACAAAATGTCCTTAATAGAAGTAATAAGCGCATGTTGGTTTTCTGTAACCCGTGCGTATGATGTTAACACTCAAGAAAATTTCGTTGCATATATTGCCCGGAGTCTTGCTGCTCACGCCCGGCGTCTCGATACATTTCTCACTTCGTTCGAAATACTCGATGACCTTTTGTTACGAACTGTGCAATAGTTGTCTCGGTGGCTGAGTGATCGCCGATAGAATTTTGAAAGAGTTTGTAATGCTTCACGGCGATTGTATCGAAGCCACGAATATACTGCACGGCGATTGTATCCACGCCTATCGGCGGGCAGGCGAAGCCAAAGGCGGGCGGGCGAAGCCATGCTTCGATATGCTCATTAACATATTTACACACAATATTAAAAAACAATTGTTTGAGTGTGCTTTGTCACTCTAAAACCCTATAACACTTGTAATTTTTGAGAAATGTTTTATCTTTGCCTCAAGCGAAAAAAAACGCTTGCAGGATATAAAAAATAATCTAAGAGCAATTGTGAACAGCTTAATTATTTTTTAGCTTCTGCTAAGAATCATATATCAACTAACTTAACTACTGGTGTTTTATGAAAAACAATTACATTTCAAGTTTTTTTTCGTCCCTTATATTGGGACTATTTCTCTTAACCACCCCGCTAAACGCACAACCCGATATTACGTTTCATGTTGATGATTTACGAGCAGGACCGCCAAATTGCAACTGGATGTTTGAAAATGATGACGATCCTCACGCTATTACGCATGACGGCAACTATTACACCCCTGGTCCCGATCTGCAATATAGTAATTACGCGTACCGCGCTTTTACCTGGGCAACCGACACAACGAGCAGCAGCTGCACGACAGAAAATACAGTTACTTTGGCGGGAACAGGTGGTGTTACGCTTAAACTATACGGATTTACATTAAAGGCGTTCAGACACACTAATACAGTTAATCCGAATGGAAACTGGAATGTTTGGGGTCAAGCCGGCGATGAAAGAATTTATGCTGATGGTATTGGCGAGGTTTATGTTAACGATGTGTTAAAGCTTAAAGTAATTAATTGCCGCCTTTCAGTTACAACACCATACCCAACGGAAGCTCAGTTAGATGCTATATACAATCTTGGTAATATTTTTACACATGATGCGGGAGCAGGAACTGCGGTAACCGGAGGCGGCTGGGGTGTTATTGATTTAGCAAACAGCGATGCGGCTTTAGCAGCCGAATTAGACCCCAACGGTACGGGGCAGCTTGAGTATGAACTTTCCACAATTAGCACTGTATTACAAGGCACCTACGGCTATTTTGATTTTAATATAAAAATAAAACCAACAGTGTTCCGTCACAATTTAGGCTTCCGCATTGTACAGATACCTGTCCCGCGTCCCGGTGCTTTTCTTGAAGGTACGGAGGGAGCTACAACTGTAGATATTCCCGAATCCGATGTTAGTTTTAATTTTACCGCGGCAGTTAAAGGCGATGGTGATATGAATACCGTACTGGCAAACCAGATTGAAACTGCCCCGGGCGGAGTTTTACCCGGCGGGATAGAAAAAATTGCAAATCAGTTTTACTGGCAGCTTGGCACTACACTAAAAAGCTTTACGGCTGATGTAACATTTGATATTACGGATATACCGGGTGTAACCAGTACAGACGATTTACGAATACTAAAAAGAAATAACAGCAGCGCTGACTGGGCAGTATGGGGCGATATTACCGTTGTGGATCCGACTCATCTCCGTGCAAACGGGGTAACGAGTTTTGGCGAATTTGCAATAGGCTCGGTGGCAAACAATCCGCTCCCCGTGGAATTAGTTAGCTTTACAGCACAAACTTTGGGCAGCGCAGTAATTTTAAATTGGAGTACCGCAACGGAAATAAACAATAACGGGTTTCAAGTTCAAAGGCAAATAGGAAAAATAAAAAGTGAAGAAGAAACTGTGTGGGAAAATATTGGTTTTGTAACCGGCAGCGGTAACAGCAATTCAACCAAACAGTATTCATTTACCGATAATCTTGCTCTTACTGTTTCTTCCACCCTTAGTTATCGTTTAAAGCAAATTGATAACAACGGTGATTATAAATATTCAAATGTTATAGAGGCAACGGCTCAAATTATTCCTGATGAGTTTGCTCTCTACCAGAACTATCCTAACCCGTTCAACCCGAGTACAAGAATAAAGTACACAATCCCAAATGAGGTCAAAAGTCAATGGTCAATGGTCAGTCTCAAAGTTTATGATGTTCTCGGTAACGAAGTTGCCACGCTTGTAAATGAGCAAAAATCGCCCGGTAATTACGAAGTTGATTTTAACTCTACTTCTATCGGCAGGCAGATTTCGAGCGGTATTTATTTTTACAAAATACAGGCGGGCAAATTTACCGCAGTTAATAAAATGATTCTTACAAAATAAATAAAGAAATAATTCAGGGACGACAAATCGTCGTCCCGCTTAAAAATATTTCCAACGTAAAAAAATCCCGTCACTGTTTCCCCGCAGCAATATTTCAAAATGCCTAACTTATTGTACCCGCATAATGTCGAATTAACAGCAACTGTTGAATATTAACCACTCATTAATCATAACTCTTAATTTTTCCCCGTTTTTTTCGAAAATATAGATGGCATATCAATTGAATAAAAGGAGCCATTATGGCAAATGAAGAAAACAAACTAGAAGAATTAACAAACTCCGAAATCCCTATTCCTAAAAAGAAAAAAGGGTTGAACATGAAAGTTCTGATAATCGGGCTTCCGCTTTTTATAGTACAGCTTGTGGCTGTTTACTTTATAACGGCTACCTTCCTTTTAAATAAGTCGCACGGTTCGGAAAACGGGGCTCAAAATGAAGTTGGTGATTCGACCGGCGTAGCGACCGATACTGTAAAAAAACCGGAGGTTGAGCTTGGCAGGTTTATTTATTCTGTTGAGGATATTATAGTTAACCCGGCTCAAACGGACGGTAAACGTATTTTACTTGCAACAGTCGGGTTCGATCTAAACTCGGAAGAACAGAAAACCGATTTGAAAAATAAAGAAGTGCTTGTGAAAGATATAATAATTTCTACACTCTCAAGCAAAACACTGCCGCAGTTAAACGACAGCGAATACAAAGACACGCTTAAGATTGAGATTTCAAAAAAAGTAATGGGGTACATCCCCAAGTTGAAATTAAACAACATTTACTTCAGTAAATATATAATTCAATAAAATGGCAGAAGTACTATCACAACAAGAAATAGATCAACTTTTAAACAAAGTTAAAAGCGGTGATGAGCAGGTTTCCAACCTTACAGTAGAAAGAGAAGCCCTGCCTTTCGATTTTAGGCTGCCAAACCGAATCTCGAAAAATCAGCTTAGGACAATCCGCGGCATACACGAAAACTTTTGCGAAAGTTTCGGTACTTATCTTGTTGCAAAACTTCAGACAATTGTTAATGTCAATGTAGCGTCTGTCGACCAGATTTATTATTCCGAGTATGTGCTTTCGGTTGCCAACCCGGGTTGCCTCTATACATTTGATATAAAAAATACTGATATTAAAGGTATACTTGAACTTAACGCCGATCTTGCGCTTTCACTCGTTGACCGCTTGCTTGGCGGTAATGGAACCGGACAGAAACAAACAAAAATAATTACGCCAATTGAACAAAAAGTTCTACAGGTAGTGGTTGAAAGAATTATGCAGGATTTACGTAAAGCCTGGGCGGCAAATGGTAATTTCGATTTTAAGGTGGAACGCTTTGAATCGGATATTGATTTTGCACAGGTAACATCACAGAGCGAATCAGTGCTGCTTATTTCCTTTGAAATTTTTATAGGCGAACAATCCTATCTAATGAATCTCTGTTTTGCCGCATTTGCGTTCGATACGGTTCTGTCGAAACTTTCTTCTCAAAAACTTTCATCAGTTCGTCCCGGCAAATACAACGGCACCACGGCTCGCGAAATTTTAACCTCGCACCTTGAGCAAACATATTTGCCTGTAACCGTTGAATTCGGTAGAGGAAGTATTTCGCTTAAAGAGTTAATTGACTTGCAGATTGGCGATATATTAAAACTTGCAACAAAAATTAGTGACGATCCGCTGGTAAAAGTAGACAGCCGTGTGCTGTTTGAAGGACGCCCCGGACTTGTTAATAAACATAAAGCAATAAAAGTTACAAAAAAAGTTTTTACAAATAATAAAGCATAGCTTTGGCTGTGCCTCTTGAGTGATTAGGAGCTAATATGGCAGATGATAATATGATAAACCAAGCAGACAACTCTAAAATTACGGGCGACCTTGCAGAATTTCCCGAGTTAGATGAGTCGCAGAAAAGAAACAGCTTTGGCGATGACAAACTTGAAATGCTAAAAGACCTTCAGCTTAATGTTTATATTGAACTTGGCAGAACACAAATGCAGATAAAAGATGTTCTTGAGCTTGAGCGTGGATACGTAATTGAACTTGACAAGCTTGCGAGTGATCCGGTAGACATTTATGTAAATAATAAAAAAATTGCAGAAGGCGAAGTTGTGGTTCTCGACAAACATTTTGGTATAAGAATTACAAATCTTAACGAACTTAACAGCCGCTTGAAGGGGTTGATTTAATGGGTTTTTTTGATGTTGTTAAGGCATTAATTCCTTTATTATTTATTCTCGGGCTGTTATACGGTGCTCTTTGGTATGTGCGTAAGCGTTCCTTTTCATTTGGCGGAAAAAAAGTGCATGGAATAAATATTAAAGTTCTCGGCACACAATTGTTGATGCCGAAAAAATATGTATCAATAGTAAAAGTGCATAATAAAGTTTTAGTACTTGGGATAAGCGAAGGCTCTGTAAATTTGTTAAAAGAGTTAGACGAATCGGCAATTGAAATTGAGCCTGATGATATTGGTGAAGCAAAACCGAATTTCGGTGAGCTTTTGAAAAAGAACCTCGGTTTAAAATGAAAAAGTATTGGATAATCGGGCTTATATTATTTGCAGTTTTAATATTAACCGATTTAACACTAGGGCAGCAACCCTCAACAAAACTTCCGTTCCCTAAAATTGGTATAGATGTCGGCACTGCCGATTCACCCGGCGATATTTCGGTAACGCTTCAAATTTTGTTATTGATGACGGTATTATCACTCGCACCATCGATAATGATAATGACAACATCTTACCTACGCATAATAATAGTTTTTCATTTTCTAAAAACAGCGCTCGGTACACAGTCAATGCCCCCATCGCAGCTTCTTGCCGGCGTTGCTTTATTTATTACTTTTTTTGTAATGGCGCCAACTTGGAGCAAAGTAAACGATGACGCTTTGAAGCCTTTAATGGACGGTAATATTAGCGTAGATTCAGCATACTCCAAAGGAATTGAACCGATAAGACAATTTATGTTTAAGAATGTTAGAGATGAAGACCTTGAGCTGTTCCTCGGTTTAGCAACGCTCGAAAAGCCAAACAACCGTCAGGAAGTACCGACATTCATACTTGTTCCTTCATTTGCTTTGAGCGAAATGCGCGCTGGTTTTATAATTGGGTTTTTCCTTTTTATACCGTTTCTAATGGTTGATATGATTGTTTCGAGCATCTTGATGTCTATGGGCATGATGATGCTTCCGCCAATGCTTGTATCGCTGCCGTTTAAAATACTTTTGTTTATTCTTGTTGACGGGTGGAATTTAATTGTTGGTTCGCTCGTAAGGAGTTTTGCCTGATGACCGAAGAATTAGTTATAGAACTTTTAAAGGAAGTTTTCTTTACGGTGTTTGTTATTTTGCTGCCGATACTCGGTGTTTCTCTAATTATTGGTATTATTATTTCCATATTTCAGGCTGCAACATCAATTCAGGAAATGACGCTTACATTCGTTCCGAAAATTTTGATTACAGCTCTTGCAATTATTTTTTTGTTACCGTGGATTATGGATAAAATGATTGCGATAACAATAAAATATTTTACTACGTTTATTACTGTAATAAAATGACGGACATTTTTGTAGTTGATTTTGTTATAGTTCTTTTCATATTTCTCCGGGTTTTTTCTGCGTTTATTGCTGCGCCTGTTATCGGGCATGTTTCAATACCTGTTGTTACAAAGCTTGCCATTTCATTAGTCCTCTCGTATATAATTTTTTTAACCATCGATAAATCGGCATATAATGTTCCTATTAGTTTATGGTCGCTCGCGGTTTTCGGCATAAAGGAAGTAATAACCGGGCTTATAATGGGCTTTATGCTGCACTTTGTTTTTTATGGTATTTCTTTCTCCGGCACACTTATAGGGTTTGATATGGGGTTAGTTATGGCTCAGGTATTTAATCCGATGGAAGAAACCGAAAATAATGTTATTGGTGAAGTTATTTATTTTGCCGCTATTTTAATTTTGTTCCTTATAAACGGTCATCATTATATAATTAGGGGATTGGTCTCCTCGTTTGATTTAATACCCCTGGGCAAATTTACCGTAAACGGCGCCACTATGGAGTTGCTTATAAAATATTCAGCCGGAGTTTTTGTAATAGCCGTAAAAATTGCTTCACCCCTTCTTGTCTCGTTTTTTCTAATCCATATTGCCGAAGGTATAACAGCAAGGGCTATACCGCAGATGCAAATATTTTTTGTAACCCAGCCGCTAAAACTTGGTATCGGATTTGTATTGTTAGCTTCAGTAGTGCCAATTTATATTTATGTAATTAAAAGTCTGCTGCAAGGTTATGAAGATAGTTTGTATAATTTGATAAAGGCAATGAGTAAGTAATGGCTGAAAATCAGGACGGTCAGGAAAAAACCGAAGAGGCAACCGGCAAGCGGATAAAAGAATCAAGAGAAAAAGGGCAGGTTGCAAAAAGTACTGAGATTAACTCGTTAGCCATATTTTTAACAGGAATGTTTCTGCTATACGCTACACAGCAACTGCTTAGCGGACAAATATCATATCTTGCAAAATTTATTTTTAGCTCACTCGACACACTTGAAATAAGCACATCCCTTGTAAACGACTACGCAATAAGTGCATATTTTTTCTTTGTTCTTACACTTGCTCCTGTTTTAGTCGGACTTGTTGTTATTGGCCTGGTGGCTAGTATTGCGCAAGTTGGGTTCAAATTTTCAAGTAAAGCACTTGAGCCAAAGTTTTCTAAATTGAATCCTCTGAAAGGGATAAAGAATATTTTATTCTCCTCCCGTTCGTTTGTTGAACTCGCAAAATCAATAACAAAATTGGTAGTAATTAGTTTTTTTACGTATATCGTTCTCGAAGATTTAGTTGTTCGGGCTTCAAAGCTTGTTGATTATTCGATAAACGAGACCGTAAATTTTATGATTGATGCCGCATACTCTCTCATCTGGAAAATTGCAATTGTTTACGCTGCAATAGCCATTGTTGATCTGATATTTCAACGGAAAAAACATAAGAAAGAGATTATGATGACAAAACAGGAGTTAAAAGAGGAAAATAAGCAGACCGATGGGGATCCGTTAATTAAAGCAAAAATTAGGCAAATTCAATACTCCACCGCCCGAAGCAGAATGATGAAAGATATTCCCACGGCAGATGTTGTAATTACAAACCCAACTCACTTTGCTGTTGCATTAAAATATGAACCCGGAAAAAGCTCGGCGCCAAAGGTTGTAGCAAAAGGGATGGATTCATTAGCTCAAAGAATTAAAAAAATTGCGGCTGAAAACAACATCCCGATTCATGAAGATGTTGAGTTAGCCAGGGCAATTTACCGCACCTGCGATGTAGGGGATGATATTCCTGCTTCATTATTTAAAGCAGTGGCACAAATTTTGGCATACATATACCAATTAAAGAATATGAAGAAAAAAAAGAGTATAGTATAAATTGAAACTGTTCGGGAAAAATTCGGATATACTGTTAGCCTTTGGGTTAATCATAATGCTTGCGCTCATGCTTATACCGCTCCCTCCTTTAATCCTCGACTTTTTACTTGCACTTAATATTTCTGTTGCACTGCTTATTCTTATTGTTTCGCTTTACATCGAGTCGCCGTTAGATATTTCTGTATTCCCCGGACTTCTTTTAATTTTAACACTATTTCGTCTGGCACTCAACATAAGTTCAACCCGTTTAATTTTGCTTGATGGTTATGCCGGACATGTAATTGAAACATTCGGTTCATTTGTAGTTGGCGGAAACTATGTTGTAGGGTTTATAATTTTTATCATTCTTGTAATTATCCAGTTTGTAGTTATAGTAAAAGGTTCGGGTCGTATTTCGGAAGTAGCCGCGCGCTTTACACTTGATGCAATGCCGGGTAAGCAGATGGCGATTGATGCCGATCTTAATACCGGTCTTATAACAGAAAGTGAAGCAAAGTTACGCCGATCTACAATATCGCGCGAAGCGGAGTTTTACGGTGCAATGGATGGCGCCAGCAAGTTTGTAAAAGGCGATGCTATAGCCGGGCTTTTAATTAACGCTATAAATATACTCGGCGGATTCATAATTGGAGTAGCGCAGCGTGGTTTGCCATTTACCGATGCACTCCAGAGTTATACTATATTAACAATAGGCGATGGACTTGTATCCCAAATTCCTGCGCTTATAATTTCCACCGCCGCCGGTTTGGTTGTTACAAGAAGCGCGGCGGGTACTGCCCTTGACGTCCAGTTGCGTACACAGCTTCTCGGTAATCCAAGGGTTCTCGGTACAGTTTCCGGTGCTATTATTTTATTTGCAATGGTTCCAGGAATGCCGTTTTTGCCGTTTACAATTCTTGGTGTTGCGCTTGGTATTGGTTCTTATGTTACAAGCAAAAAGAAAAAGTTAGCGAATGCCCCTAAAGAGATTGAAGACGTTCCGGAAGAACCGGCAGAAGAAAAAGTAGAACAGTACCTTCAAGTTGACCCGATTGAGATTGAAATTGGCTACGGTTTGATAAGCCTTGTTGATGAAAAACAAGGAGGCAACCTTTTCCAGAAAATATCATCAACAAGAAAATATATTGCCCTGGAGTTTGGTGTTCTTATTCCTCCGGTTAGAGTTAGAGATAACCTGCAATTAGACCCAAACGAATATATGATAAAAATAAAGGGAAACATTGTAGCAAATTTTGAAATTTATACTGATAGATTCCTGGCAATGAATCCAGGAAATATTAAAGAGCAGATTGGCGGAATACCCACAAACGACCCTGCATTCAATTTGCCGAGTTTCTGGGTTACACAGTCAGAAAAAGAGAAAGCCGAAATACTTGGTTTTACAGTTGTCGATGCAATCTCGGTTCTTTCAACTCACTTGCAGGAAACATTAAAGAAAAATTTTGACAAAATACTTTCGCGTCAGGCAACCAAACAGCTTTTAGAAAACATAAAGAAAGAGTACCCGGCAGTTGTTGAAGATATAAATACCGATGCACTCTCTCTCGGTACAATTCAAAAAGTACTTCAGAATCTTTTACGCGAGTTTATTCCCATTAAGGATCTTGTTCAAATATTAGAAGCGTTAATTGATTACTCAAAAGTTACAAAAAATGTTGATGTTTTAACCGAATACGTACGTCACTCAATAGGTGATACAATTTCAGCTTTATATAAAGACTCGAACAGCATTATACGTGCGGTGGCTCTTGGTGAAAATGTAGAGAGTATGATTTCTCGTTCGCTTCAAAATCAGAAGGAAGCCACAGGCACACTTGGTTTGAGTCCAACAGTTTTGCGTGAGATGTATAAAAGTTTGACTGAAAACTCAGAGAAATTTAAACTGCTCGGTTATCCGCCGGTACTTATCACATCTGCAACTATTCGTCCATACTTCTTCAAATTAATAAACTCCAGTTTCCCGGATGTGGTGGTCTTATCTTATACCGAACTTCCCTCTAACGTGGAAATTGAGTTTATCGATAAAATAGAGGTGGCAATTGCAAATTAAAAAATATGTTGCAGCCACGTTAAAAGAAGCAACCGTAAAAATGAAAGAAGAACTCGGCGGGGACGCAATTATTCTCGGAACCCGAATTATTGAGGGAGACCAGCGTTTTGGTGTTCAAAGAATGTTTGAAATTTCAGCGGGTATAGATGATAAATTGAGTTCTGTTACCGAGCCGGGACTGAGAGCAAAGTTTGTAACGGATGAAAGCGGAAGCGACTATCTTGCAGAATTAAAAAAGTTGAACGAAAAAATTTATAAAAAACCAGAGCTGGTACACGATGACAAAAAAAGACAAATTCTTGAAGCAATAAAAAAGAATAAGCCATCTCTAAATACAGAACTAAAAGAAATAGTTGAAACTCTGCAGTTTAGGGAAATCCAAAAGTCGACGATAAACGCCATTGTTGCACAATTAAAAAAATATAAAAGTTTTTTAACAACAGAAAACATCGACAGTTATTTGGTATCGAGCATAGCCGCTATGATTCCCACATATCAGTTTGAATTAAAAAAACAAAAAGAACCAAAAGTTGTTTCACTTGTGGGTCCCACCGGAGTAGGCAAAACAACCTGCATAGCAAAACTTGCTGTCATTTCAAAAATACTTCACAATCTCAACATCGGTTTAATTTCAATTGACACTTACCGCCTCGGAGCGCTTGACCAGCTTCGTATATTCAGCGAAATAAGCAATACTGATATGCTCGTTGCGTACGAACCAAAGGAGATGCCGGGGTTATTAAACAAGTTTAAAAAGAAAGATATTATATTTATCGATACTGCCGGACGGAGCCAGAACAGCACCGAGCATTTGAAGGAAACAAAAATGTTTTTAACCGCAGGCGGCGTATCGGAAACACATCTTGTGTTAAGCTCAACAAGTTCTACACGTAACCTTATTGATGTTGCCGAAAAGTTCAAAGTATTTAATTACAAATCGGTTATGTTTACAAAAGTTGACGAGGCGGTTTCTTATGGCAATATGTTAAACCTTGTATTCAATTATGATGTGCCGGTTATGTTTTTAACAAACGGACAGGTAATACCCGATGATATTATTTCCGCCGACTCTGAATTTATTGCCAATATGATTTATCGCGGAAAGATGACAAAATGATTGGGCAGGCGGAACGGATACTGGAACTAAAACGATTAAAAGGGACT